>DATIPW010000311.1:0-10177 GCA_035471605.1 Anaerolineales bacterium
AAGCGCCGTGGAGGCCGGCAGGGAGGTTGGATCGTTTGTGACCGCCTTGGCCACGAAGGCCGCCAGCCGGACTTCCTCGAACATGTCGAGATCGTTGTTGGAGGCTGGACCATCCGTACCGATGCCGACATTGAGGCCGGCTTCCAGCATCTTGGTCACTGGCGCGAAACCGGAGGCAAGTTTCAAGTTGGAGGATGGATTATGGGAGACTCCGGCGCCGGCGTGCTGGAGCGAGCGCATCTCGCCTGGGTCAATGTGCACGCAGTGGGCTGCAATCACCTTGGCTTCCAGAACCGATTGCTTCTTGATGTAGGGGATCACCGGCATTCCGTGCTCCTGCCGCGTATTTTCCACCTCGTAGGAGGTCTCAGCTATGTGCGTGTGCAGGGGCACCTGGAACTCTTGGGCGATGGCCGAGCTGGCCCGCAGGATGTCCGCCGTGCACGTATAGGGAGCATGCGGCGCGATCGCGGGAACAATGAGTGGATGATCCTTCCATCGGCGGATGAAGTCCCGGGCCATGGCCAGGGAATCCTCGTAGGCCTCGGCATCAGGCGCCGGGAACTTCATCACTGTCTGGCCACACACCGCTCGCAGGCCCGCCTGGGCGGCAGTCTTGGCCACGTGCTCCTCGAAGTAGTACATGTCATTGAAGGTAGTGACACCGGAGCGGATCAGCTCGGCGCAACCGATTGCCGTCCCCAGCTGGACGAATTCCGGAGAGACATACTCACGCTCCACAGGCATCATGTATCCCATAAGCCAAACATCGAGGCGCAGATCATCGGCCAGGCCCCGCAACAGGGTCATGGGTACGTGTGTGTGTGCGTTCACCAGCCCCGGCATGAGCACCTTGCCGCCACAGTCGATCCGCTCGCGCCCGTCATACTCTTTCTGTATGGCCGCCTCGGGACCCACAGCAACAATGCTCTTACCCAAGATCGCCACCGCGCCGGGCGCGAACTGCTGCAGCTCCGGATCCATCGTGAGAACATGCGCGTTGGTAAGCAGGGTGTCAACCGATTTCATTTGTCTCCTCCCGCTTCGGCCTTCTGCTGCGCGGGGAAACGTTGGGTGCTGCCGGCGTTTCTGCCTGGCCGGCTTGGTCGCGCCGGGCGCTCTTCAAGCGGATTGCAGCTGCCCAGCTGCAACGGCTTTGTCGCAGGATAATAGCGGAAAACTGCCGTCTGGTGGGCTTGCCTAAGGGGAAACCTCACGCGCCCCAGTGGACCGGCAGCCGCGGGTAACCCCTCGTGCAGCGCCGCCATGACACCACCCCTTGGGGCTCCAATCGTCCGGGGCACGGCGTTTCGATGCGCTACGGCTAGGTTCACGGAAGCCACCGCCGGCGTCGTCAAGGCTGCGGGGTCTCCTCCAGGATTGTGCGGAGCCAGTTTAGCGCCAGATTGGCGGCCCACCGCGCCAAGCTGCGTGGGGGACCGCCATAGGTCAAGCGTCGGGACTTGGCATCCAGCGGCGTGATGATCGCCATTTCGGCTGCGCGCTCAGATTCCGCGATGGCCACCGCCAGTACCACATCCGCATCCGCTGCATCCCGCGCCTGGCGGGCAGCCTTGAGCAGGTCGCTGGGGCGCTCACCAGGAGGGGCGACTGTGCGCGGCAGCCTGGCAGCCAGCAGCCCGTGTAAACCGAATTCCATGGCAATCAGACTCCAGCCTCGCCGCGCCAGGGCACTCAGGGCGATCGATTCCAGCTGATCACTATCGGCACCAAAGACCGCTGTTCCGAGACGTGAGCGGATCTCCTGCTCAATGCCGGCAATCAGCTGGGCGGCCTCGGCCTCGGTTTCGGCCTTGGCGGCGATGCGTACGTCCACGATGCCCGTGTGGGCAGCCAGCCCCACGGTCGGATTTGCCAGCAGTTCCAGATCCCCGATCTTCTCGTCTATCGTGCCTTCGCCAAGTCCGGCGCAGTGGAGCACGCGTACCTTGATGAGCTGGCGAAGATCATAGCGGCGCTGGAGGTACGGGATGATCGACTCGTGCAGGATATGTTCCATTTCATTGGGCACGCCCGGCAGCGAGACGACTGCACTTCGGCCGGCTTCCACGATGAACGCGGGCGCCGTGCCAACAGGGTTCCGCACCGCGATGGCGCCTGCAGGGACCACCGCCTGCCTCCTCTGATTCTCTTCCGGCTTGCGGCCGTATCGCGCCACGGCCTCCGAAACTTGCTGCCAGAGCTCTTCGCGGAACTCCGTTTCCACGCCCAAGGCCTTGGACACAGCCAAACGAGTTGGATCATCGACCGTGGGCCCCAGGCCCCCCGTGGTAATGACCAAATCGTTGCGCTGCACCGACTCGCGGATGGCAGTCGCGATGCGATCGACGTTGTCCCCAATCGTGACCGTCCGGTACAGGTCGACACCCAAGTTGCGCAGCGTCAGCGCGATGTGGCGAGTGTTGGTGTCAACGATCTCTCCCAGCAGGATCTCGGTACCAATAGTGATGATCTCAGCAATCGGCATTGTCGTTCAGGGCTACTTGGCTTCCAGCACGAAAGGGATCACAGGTTGCACGGTCATGGCGTGCAATTGGAAATCGGGGCCCGCCTGAGGAGGCAACACGAGCTGCCGCGGCAGGAACCAGGCTTCGATCGATATTGGCAGGCCGCCTGATCAGCGTTTGCGCCCAGCGTTTGCTGCTACGCGAAGGCTCCACTTGGCGGGCCGACGCCGTCCAGGTTAGATGGACTGCGCCTGGACAGCTGGCCCGGCACAACCCTGGCGGATTGCGCCACGTGCCCCGGCACCGATCCACTTATGCACATCGCGCCCCCAGAGCCGCCCCCTGGGTCAGGCTGTTGAGAGCCTTTGGCTCAAACCACATTGTACTCTTGAATGAGCCTGTGCTCCGCGAAGCGGGCCAGATCCAGCATGGATACGTCTAGCGTGCGGTACTGTTTTTCGACGATCAGTTCGGCAATCAGCTTTCCGGCAATGGGGCCGTGCATGAAACCGTGACCGGAGAAGCCGGCCACCACGTAGAAACCGTCAACGGGCGTGGGCCCGAATATCGGGTGTGCATCCGGGGTGACCTCATACAAGCCTGCAGCATGCGATGCCCGCCCCGCCCGCTCCAAAATGGGCATCCTGAGAATGGCGGCCTCGGCGTTGAGGAGCTCAAAGTCCTCATCGACGCGCTGATCGTAGCCTGGGGCTTCCTGGGGATTGCTCATGCCGATCAGCAGCCCTTCGCCTTCGGTATGAAAATACAGGCTTTGCGCGAAGTCAATGACGAAGGGGAAATCCGCAGGCAGCTCCGGAAGGGGAGTGGTGGTGAACCACTGCCGCCGCACCGGAGTGATCGGCAGTTCCACACCCGCCAACCCACCGACCTCGGCTGCCCATGGTCCAGCGGCATTCAATACCACGTCCGCCTGTATGGTGCCCAAGGGCGTTGCCACGCCCTCGATCTTGCCCTTGTGGGCTTGCACGCCCGTGACCGGCGCATCGGCAAGGCAGTGAACGCCCAGGCGCTGCGCGGCGCTGATATAGCCGCTGACCACGCTGTTGGGATCGACCAGCCCATCATCCTGGTTGAAGGTCCCCCCCAGGGCGTCTTCGAACGACATGAGGGGCAGCCGCCGGCGTACCTCATCGCCGGAAAGCCACTGAGTATGGGCCCCAAGCCGCCGCTGCATGTCGGCGTTTTGTCTGAAAACCCGAACGTGCGGTTCATCTGTCAGGACAAAAAGGTAGCCGCACTTGCGATAGTTGATGTCCTGTCCGATCTCGTCCTTGAACCGCTCGAGCATGGCAAGGCTTTCGATGGACAAGCGCACGTTGATTTCCGTGCCGAATTGGTGGCGAACGCCGCCGGCGCAGCGACCTGTGGCTCCCGTTCCAAAGAAGCTCTCCCGCTCAAGCAGCACGATCTTCTGGACGCCTTGGCGGGCCAGGTGGTACGCGGCACTGGCTCCCATGACGCCGCCCCCGATAATGACTACGTCGGCGGTCTTGGTAGGAAGCATCTGAACGGCCTCGGAGATCTGGGATCTGGGCGGGGGATCAGAAGTCCACCACCTGCCCGATATTCAGCCTGATGGCATTCGCCATTACGATGCTGGCCGCCATGGCGTCTTGCACAGCCACCCCCACGGACTTGAAAAGCGTGATCTGGTCGTCGAACTGCCGGCCCTCGAGACGATCCAGCACCAGTTCACCCAGTTCGCCGGATATGTGGTCCTCTCCCATCTCTCCGGCGCGGATCGGCTGAATCAGGTCTCCCGATTCAACAAGGGCGGCAGCCCGCGAATCAACGAACACGCGCGCCCGGCGGACGGTCTCCGCGGGAATCTCCTGCATATCTGGCGTGTACGAGCCCACCGCGCTGATATGCGTGCCCGGCCGCAACTCAAGATCTGAGAAGACCGGCGTCGACGAAGTTGTACCCGTGCAGATGATGTCAGCCTGTGCTATCGCCTCCCTCGGACTGGATGCAATGCGCAGATCCTTGGGAATGGGGTAGTGACCGGCCATTTCCTCCACCAGGTTCTGAGCCTGCTGCGGGGAAACGTCGAAGATCCAGACCGTGCGTATCCTGCGCACGGTACAGGCGGCCTCGAGCTGGGTGCGGCCTTGTGCCCCGGCGCCAAAAATGGCGACCACCTGGCTCTCAGGCCGGGAAAGCAGGTCAATGGCTGCTCCGCCTGCGGCCCCTGTCCGAATGGCGGTCAGGGAGCTGCCCTCCAGCAGGCCAATGAGCCTGCCCGTGTGGGGCTCAAAGACCAACACCGCCGCCTGAATGTAGGCAAGGGCGCGCGCCGGGTTCGAAGGAAATAGCCCCACCACCTTGAGAGCGAGTGCCTCGCCCTCGGCAGTACTGACAAAGGCGGGCATCGAGAGACTCATTGCGTTGTGGGGCTCGATGGACAGGCGGCTTCGCAGCGGAACCTCCGCCTGCCCGGCCGAAAGGGCGGCAAAAGCACTCTTCACAGCCTCAATGGCCTGGTCCATCGGCAGCGCGGCGCGGACGTCTTTCGCCGTCAGAACAAGCACAAGTCCTCCGAAATCGACGCGCTGGAATCAAGAGCGCAGAGAACGGCACGCGCCCTCTGCGCTCCTCGGCTGGCAACGCTCTCAGCGATCCTACTACGTGCCCAAGTAGGCCTTCTGCACCATTTCATTGGTCTTGAGCTTCTGGGCCGTGTCAGCGAGCACGATGCTGCCCGTCTGCAGCACGTAGCCGCGGTTTGCTATGGAGAGCGCCATGAGCGCATTCTGTTCCACCAACAGGACGGTCAAGCCTTCTTGCCGATTGATTTGCGCGATCGTGTCGAATATGGCTTCAACCAGGACGGGCGCCAACCCCATGGAGGGCTCGTCCATGAGGAGAATCCGCGGGCCGGCCATCATGGCTCGGCCGGTGGCGAGCATTTGCTGCTCGCCACCCGAGAGCGTACCCGCGATCTGCGAGCGGCGTTCGCGCAGCCGCGGGAAGAGGGTGAAGACGCGATCGAAGCCACTGCTGATGCTGCCCTTGTCGCCGCGGCTGAAGGCGCCCATTTCCAGGTTCTCCTGGACGCTCATTTTGGAGAAAATGCCGCGCCCCTCGGGCACCATGGCAATCCCCTGATAGACCAGTTGATGGGCCGGGATGCCCAAGATGTTTTTGCCTTCCAGGCTGATGGTGCCTTCACGCGCATGGAGCAGGCCGCTGATGGTGCGCAGGGTGGTGGTTTTCCCGGCGCCATTGGCACCGATCAGCGTGACGATCTCGCCTTTCTCAACGGTCAGGGAAATGCCCTTGAGCGCATGAATGTTTCCGTAGTATGTGTGGAGGTTCTCAATTTCTAGCATCGCCATTGGGAAAATCCCCGTCCTATGCTTGGGAGGACTGCGCCTTCAGCTTCAATCCCGCTGCGGCACCTCGTCCGAGGTAGGCCTCGATCACTCTCGGGTTGCCCTGGATTTCCGCTGGGCTGCCCTCGGCGATCTTTTCGCCGAAGTCCATGACCGATATCTTCTCGCTGATCCCCATCACCACACGCATATCATGCTCGATCAGTAGGATCGTGATCCGGAGCTCGTCCCGCAGTCGCTTGATGAAGTGCATCATTTCCGCCGATTCCTGAGGATTCATTCCCGCGGTTGGCTCGTCCAGCAACAGCAATTTGGGGCGGTTGGCCAGGGCCCGAGCAAGTTCCAGCCGTCGCTGTGCGCCGTACGGCAGATTGTGGGCCATCTCGTTGCCGATGTCCGGCAGGCCCACGAAATTCAGGAGCCGAAGAGCCTCTTCATAGGCCACCTGCTCTTCCTTGACAAATCGCCTCGTCTTGAATATGGGCTCGAACCAGAAAGTCTTCAGGTGCGGGTGCTGCCCCACAAGGATGTTCTCCGTGGCGGACATGTTATTGAAAAGCCGGATGTTCTGGTAGGTGCGCGAGATCCCGTAGCGCGTGATCCGCTCCGTCGACATGCCCTGGATGTAGTGCCCGTTGAAGACGATCTCGCCCTGCTCTGCCTTATAGAACCCCGTGATGCAGTTGAAGACTGTGGTCTTGCCGGCGCCGTTGGGCCCGATGACGGCCGAAATCGAGTATTCCTCGACATCGATCTCGAAATCCTTGACGGCGACCAGGCCGCCGAAGAACTTTG
Source organism: Anaerolineales bacterium (assembly GCA_035471605.1). Classification (GTDB taxonomy): domain Bacteria; phylum Chloroflexota; class Anaerolineae; order Anaerolineales; family Villigracilaceae; genus Fen-1038. The sequence continues at coordinate 6,620 of DATIPW010000311.1, forward strand.
TCAGATTCCGTGTTTTGAGAATGGCAGGCATGAGTGCTCCTAGTCGCTTGCAGCGCCGCCGGGCTGAATCTCGTCCTGCGCGTGGAGTTCCTCTCGTCGTCTGGCCTCCGGCAGGAAACCCTCGGGCTTGGCTCTCATCATCACAACCAGCAGGATGCCGTAGAGCAGCAGACGGTATTGCTCAAATTCGCGCAGCACCTCCGGCAGCCCTACCAGGATCAGGGCGCCGACCACAACGCCTGGAATGCTGCCCATCCCCCCGACGATGATCAGAGCCAGAGCGTTGATCGAGATGAGAATATTGAAGGTTGTCGGAAAGATGGTCCCGAGTCGGGCTGCGAAGATCGCCCCGGCGATGGCGGAAAAGGCGGCGCCAATGGCGAATGCTGATAGCTTGGTCTGGACAAGGTTGATGCCCATGGCCTCCGCCACGTCTTCATCCTCGCGCATGGCCATCCACTGACGGCCCAGACGGGAGTTTCGAAGCCGTATGGCGACGAATGCAGCAAACACGGCGGCCAGCACATTCAGGTAGTACATGTATTGAGGGTTATTGAACACCAGGCCAAATGCCTGCGGCGGCGGAATGTGCAGAACACCTTGCGCGCCGCCTTCGATCGGCGCAAGCCAGTTGGAAAGGGCCAGAATGCGTATGATCTCTCCGAAGCCCAGCGTCACGATCGCCAGGTAGTCGCCGCGCATGCGCAGGACTGGAAATCCTAGCAGGAAGCCCCACAACACGCCGGCGAGCGTCGCGAACGGCAGTGCAGTCCAGAAAGTCAGTCCGCCCTGTCCAAGGGGGCCGGTGGTGGTCAGGATCGCCATGGTGTAGGCTCCGAAGGCGAAAAAGGCCACGTAGCCGAGGTCCAGCAATCCGGCGAAGCCGACCACGATGTTCAGTCCGAGACCCATGACCACGTACAGTCCCACGATGAACAGCGCCTGGCTGAGGAACAATCCCACAAGCCAGGGCAGGCTGAGTATCAGAAGCATTCCCAGAAGCATCAGTACGACGCGTCCCTGCCGCTGGCGGTTCTGCGGCATTTCGCGCCAGCGGGAGCGCGCCGTCCGGTTGATCTCAAAGTACCCGGCGGCGAATGCGATCACGAACAGGCCCACTCCTGCGATCGGGGTCAGGGCCTTGGTCTGAAACAGGATACGGTTGATTCCGCGTCCAAAAACCTGCTGCACGATCTGGGAGACCATTTCCGAGAACAAGCCCACGCCCAGGATCCACACCAAAGCATTGATCCAAGCTAGCCGCCATTTCCCGGGAAGCAGCACGAACGAGGTACCCATCAAACCGACCAATGCGCAAGTCAGGGCAAATCGCAGGTTGCCCAGCAACAAGCCTTGGTCAAATGTGATCTTGTCGAAAAGACCTGGAGAGAAATTCACAAACATGTCGCGCAGTCGAAACACGCTCTCGCCACCGCCGCCCTGCAAGACCGCCACTTGGATTACTAGAGTGAGCAGCACCGGAAGCACGGAGGAAACCAGCCCGGCCAGGGCCCCGCCGGCGGCCGCCATCAGAACAGACGCGCCGCGTTGTTTCATTGCTCTTGCCGTCAGCAGACCAGCCGCCAGCGTTCCGGCGAATAGAAACACATCCCCGACCGAGACCAGGGTTCCGATCAGGTTTCGTTCCAGGAAACCTTCCACCATGCCAACGGCTATCAGGTAAAATGCGATCCCGCTGCCCAGCAGCCCGAAGCGCAAGACCGGTCCGAGGTTGTTCCGCAGTGTTGTATTCGTCATCGCGTCACCTCAGGCCTTTGTCTTGGCGAGCCGCTCGCCGAATATGCCCTGCGGCCGGAAGATCAGGATAATGACTAGAAGCGTGAACGCAAAGGCGTCACGCAGTTGATTGACGGCGGGGATGCCGAGGCCCTCCAGGATCAGATTGGGCCCCACCGACTCAATCACCCCCAGAAAGAGCCCGCCAACCATGGCGCCGGGTACGTTCCCAATGCCTCCCAGCACAGCCGCCGTGAAGGCCTTGATGCCGGGGACAAAGCCCATGAAGAAGTACACACCCTGCGGTCGAAAGAGGCCGTTGAAGATCCCGGCCGCGCCGGCCAGCGCGCCCCCCACGGCGAACGTGATCATGATCGTGCGATCGACGTCGATCCCCATCAGGCGGGCGATATCCTTGTCTTCGGATACGGCTCGCATGGCTTTGCCGATCTTCGTGCGCTCCACGAACATGTACAAGGCGATCATCAGCAGGACGGCAGCGATCAGTACCACGATCTGAACCAATGGCACTGCAAAACCGCCCAGATCGATGGTGCCGCTCAACAGCGGCACCGCGGGATAGGCGTGGAAATCCGGCCCATACATCCCGCGAAAGGTGTATTCGATGGTGAACGATGCCCCGATGGCCGTGATCAGCGGCACGAGGCGTGGCGCATTGCGCAAGGGTCGGTAGGCCAGCCTTTCCACCACGACGTTGAGGACCATCGATACGACGGATGCCAGCAGGATCAGCATCAGGATGGACCATATGGGATGGGCTGCCAGGAAGCCTGAGCGGGCGAGACTGTCGGCCAGGAAGACCGCAGTGAATGCGCCGGCCATGTAGACATCACCGTGGGCGAAGTTGATCATCAGCAGGATGCCGTACACCAGCGTGTATCCCAGCGCGATCAGGGCATAGATGCTGCCCTGGGCCAGGCCGGCGAAGATCAGGACCACCCACTGGCTGCTTGTGTACCTCGCCGATGAGAGTGTGTTGAAAATACCGATGAGGATGGCGGCCGCCACCGCGACCTGGAACACGCGCAGGAACAGACCGACCCAGGAGAAACGTTCAAGATAGCGCTTCAGCATTCTTCAAGTTCCTCGTCGTAGGACTTTCGAGGAGAAGCTTACTTCAGGGCGGGCCAGGGGCAATTGCGCCCCTGGCCTGCCCTTTCAAACTCAGGATCGCACCAACCACGTTGCCCAGGCTGACGGTCAATCCGTCGGGCCAAGGGCGCCGCGTCAGCCGGCGATCATCGATGGCTACTAGGGCGTGTACACGACCTTAGGCGGCCACTCTCCGGTCAGCTGAGCTTCCGTGAGCTCAAAGATCCCCAGAGCCTCGCCCGTTGCACAGTCGCCGTGACTAATGCCCACGCCCGGGAAGTTCTTGTCCTTGCAGTCCAGACTCCCGGTCAGACCCGCGTAGCCCACTATGTTGCTGAGGTAATCGCGGATTCCCTGTCGTCCAATGAGCAGCGTGCCATCGGCATCCTGCTGCGCCTCGTGTACGATTGCGTCCATCAGCATGTTCGCGGCATCGTAGGCAAAGGCATGGAAGCCGCTGGGCGGAGCGCCGCCGAATTTGGCGTCCCACTTCGCCAGGAATTCATCGTAGCGGGCGCCCTGAACATAGGGACCCGAGAGGTACATGCCAACCGAATTCGGGCCGGAATTCTCGGGGAAGGAGGCGGCCAGCAGGCCGTCGGCGCCGATCAGCGTCGTGTTCTCCATGCCCGCGATATCCGAGGACTGGGCAGTGATGAAATCGCCCTCGGGCTCAAAGATCGGGAAGTACAGGACGTCAGGTGAGTC
>DATIPW010000312.1:0-15616 GCA_035471605.1 Anaerolineales bacterium
CAACGACGCTGTGAATGGGTTGGTGAGCATCCGCCCATGATCCAGTACCATGATGAGGAGTGGGGCGTTCCTGTGCATGATGACCGCCGCCTTTTCGAGTTCCTGATCCTGGAGGGCGCACAGGCGGGCCTGACGTGGCGAACGATCCTGGACAGGCGTGAAGGCTACCGGCGAGCGCTGGATGGATTCGATGCCGGAAAGATCGCCCAATACGGAGCGAAAGACGTGAAGCGCCTGCTTGCGGATGCAGGGATCATCCGCAACCGCTTGAAGATTGCCGCCACCATCCTGAATGCCCAGAAGTACCTGGAAGTGCAGAGGCAATTCGGGAGCTTTGACCGGTACGTCTGGCAATTCACGGGCGGGAAACCGGTCAACAACGAGATCCGCTCTGCGCGGCAGATTCCGTCGACCACCCCCACCGCGGATCTCATGAGCAAAGACTTGAAGACGCGAGGCTTCAAGTTTGTCGGCCCGACCATATGCTACGCTTTCATGCAGGCCGTCGGAATGGTGAACGACCACGAGGTCAGTTGTTTCCGGTATACCCTGCTGGCGTCTGGAGGCTGACGCAAAGGGCGCAGGGTGTCCTTTCCCCGTGAGCCTGAACTTGAATGTGCTTGGCAGGAGATTCGTACGCGGCCAGCGGGACGGTCTCAGCGTGGCCTCGGGCTCCCAGCGGTGGACCGCGGAATCTCACGAGAGATGCAGCGGGCAGCGAGAGGTCGGCCGAGTGACACCTGCGCCGTTCGGTCACCCCCTCGATCCGCAAGCCGCGAGGGCACAAGCACCATGACCACCCGAGCGGACTCCGCGTGTTGATCTGGATGCCCCGCCCGGGTCTGCCCCCGCCATTTAGCCTTTGCGAACACCATGCAAGCGAGGGCGCAGTTCGTTTGCCCTCGGCTCGAGGTGTGGGCAGGGCATACTGCGGCCAGCCCTGAGATGCGATCGAGCGCCGGCGCGGCCGCCCCGGGCTACGCCTGCAGACTAAATGGAGGATAGCGGTCGGTAGTGAGCAACCAGGCGTACGCGGCCACGCGCAATTCCCAGCGCCCAACGCCGACAAGAAAGTCGAACAGCCCCCTTGGATACCTGCCGGTAAATAGAATAGCGAACCAGGCGAAGATCACCGCAAAGAAGGCCCCCACTACGAGAAAGGCCAGCACGATGTAGTGCGGGAGCGCCAGGAGCCACTTGAACAGTGGATACCAACGGTTCAGGTCGGTCTTCACCTCCGGGTAGTCGATGTCCAAGTGCACAGACTGCTCTTCGACCGTCGACGGGTATTGGTCGGTTGCCAGGGCAGCGTAGACGCTGACCCTCGCCCCAAAGCGGGTCATTTCCCGCGCAAAGTCAAACCACCAGCGTGGATAGCGCTGCCGAAAGATGATCATGAGGGCGGTGGCGGCGGAAAGACCGAACAGCAGTCCTCCGGACGTCTGCTCGGTGCGTTCGACCACGTCGCCGGCCGCATCGAGATAGACCGTGTTGTTGACGGTCTGGCCCGCCCCGGAGAGCAAGGCCAGGATGATGGCGATCGGGATGATCCACAAGGGTCGAAAGAACGTGGTCATCCGGTCCAACTTCTCCGGATAGTCCACGTGCAAGCGGGCAGGGTATTCGGCAGACTTCGTCTCTGTATCCATTGCATGCTCCTTTTATGAGAACTCGCGGTTTGCGGGCGATGCCCAGGCCTCAAGGCCATTCCACCAAGTGGGCCAGCCATACCTGCTGCAAGTTGATATGGACGGTCCGCGCACATCGGCGCCTGAGCGGCCCGAGGATGGCGTCGACCCGTTGATGCAGCGGACTATGGGATTATACGGCAGCTCCAGGCATACGTCGCGAGTTGGCGGCTCACGAGGCGCCCCAGAAGTGCGGTCGCGGCAGCCCAATGCCCGTTCCAGCCTGCAAGAGTTCGAACCCCCTCTGTGGAGCGTAACAGACTTCCCGCGTGGAAAGCTGCCCGCCACCCAGGGGGCAGGAGATGCATCACGCGGCCCAAGCGAAATGGAATCGACTTTGCCTGGCGGTAGGATCCGCGCAGGGGCGGCCAGACAGAGGACTCGCCCGGCGCTTCCGCCCCACACGATGCTCGCCAGGGAGGCAGTGCCTGGGCCCGTGGGAGGCAGGCTCCGCACAACAAGACTTGCGACCTGCCCGATCGTGTATCTACTTCACTTCGCGGACGAAGTGGAAGGCTAGCGTTTCACCCCAGGGAAAGGGGATCAGATCCGTCTCGCCGGCCTGGGGAAGCGGACCCGCTGGGCACCCGTCCCACCCGGGTGTTCCGGCGTTTTGGAGATAGACAGATTCTCGTCCTGGTGCGCCGTCCTAAAAGTGATATGCGGGGGCTTGGGAAATAAGACATTACAATGGCGCCCACGATGAAGCGCCTGCCCATCTTCTCCCTCTTTGCGGCTAATGCGATCTCACTCACGGGAAACGTGATGGCGGCGATCGCCATCCCCTGGTTTGTCCTGCAAACAACGGGCAGCGCGGCGCAGACCGGGCTCACTGGCTTTTTCACAATCCTGCCCGTTGTGATCGCCGGTTTCCTGGGCGGTACGCTGATCGACCGACTGGGGTACCGGCGCACAAGCATCATTGCGGATATTGCCAGCGGCGCAACGGTCGCCCTGATCCCGCTGCTGCATCTTACGATTGGGTTGGAGTTTTGGCCGCTAATGGTCCTGGTTTTTCTGGGAGGACTACTGGATGCACCGGGGGGCACGGCGCGCATGGCCCTGCTCCCGGAACTGGCGAAGCAATGCGACATGCCGCTGGAACGCGCGACCTCGCTCGGACATGTCGTTGAGCGCGGCTCCCGACTGCTTGGGGCGCCTCTTGCAGGGTTACTGAGCGCCAGCATGGGAACCGTCGACCTCCTGTGGCTGGACGCGGCCTCGTTCGGGGTATCGGCCTTGCTGGTGGCAGGGGCCGTCAAGGGGGACAGCACCAGACCGCCCGAAGAAACGAGATCGGGGTATTTCGAAGAGGTGCTGCAGGGTCTGACGTTCATACGCCGGCATCCGCTCGTGCTCAGCATGATCACGATCGTCATGATCACCAACTTCCTGGACGCGGCCTTCGGCGGCGTGCTGCTGCCGGTCTACATGAATACGGTCTTCGGCAGTGCCGTCAATCTGGGGATGTTCCTGGGTGTGATGGCTGGTGGCTCCGTAGTGGGCGGCCTGATCTTCAGCGCGGTCGGACACCGCCTGCCGAGATTCGCCACTTTCGTGGCGATGTTCGTCCTGACGAGCCTATATGCCTGGGCCTTTGCCTTCTTCCTTCCGTTCCCGCTGATTCTCGTGGCCGCGGCCCTCGCCGGCTTGGGCGCAGGACCGCTCAATCCCATCATCGGGACAGTGATCTTCGAGCGGGTGCCCGGGGGCATGCGAGGCAGGGTGCTGGGAACGCTCCAGGCCGGCGCATGGCTTACCATGCCGCTGGGCGTGCTGCTGGCCGGGTGGCTCACGGAATGGTTGGGTTTGCGGCCCCTGCTGGTGGCAGCCGCGGCGATCTATATGCTGGCCACGCTGAGTATGCTGATTATCCCCGCCCTGCGCGAGTTGGACAAGAGACTCACGCCGCAGGAGGCCCGCGGTGAATCGGAGGGCGAAGTTGCTGCGTGATCGGCATCCGGTGCTTGAGATGCAGCCGCTGGCAGGGGAAACCGTCATGGCCGTAAGGAGAGGCGGATAGCGTATGCTGTTGCCCCTGGGCAAGGCCGCCAGAAACCTCAGGCGTGCGCTTCGGATCCGGGAGGAGGCGCCGAGCGCCGTGGAGGCCCTGGCGCTGATGTTCCTCGATGCTGGGATTGAGGACGATGGCACGCCTGCCGGGCGCCTGCGGGCCCTGCTGGCTGTGACGGAACATCGGTTCGTTCCGGGGCTGCATCAGGGAATCCGCATTGGACTGACAGGTTTCCGCAAGGAGTACCAAGATCCCTGGCCCACAAGCACGGACCAGGCTGGGCATTTCCTGACGGCCGTACGACTCAGCTTCGATCCCGCTTTTCTGGCTTGGCCGATCTTCCCGATCCTGCTTGGCTCCTGGGGCGACAGCGATGTCCCCCTGAGGTTGACGATCGGTCATGAGAAGAAACCCGATCCACCCAATCTCACAGAGCAGAACCCGGCGACCCTGTTCAGAGCGATCCGGCATTTCCGCCGGCAATATCAAGCGGCGACCGCCGAGGATGTCGCCCACTTCAAGAGCGGCAGGTTGGAAGCGATCCGACTCGGGGGCGGACTGGGGAACAGCATGGCAGACCTGGCGTTGAGCCGCAAGGGCTGGCAGTTCGGCCAGTTGATGGCGGCGGGCCACTTTCGCACGACAAGCGAGGTCGCCAACTGGATCAGGACCGAACTGGCTGACGGCCCACCTGAATGAGGGTCGCGCCGCAGGTCTAGGCGGAGGCGCCCGAGTATTGACGCAGGCCGCGCTTCCAGAACAGGCGTGAAACAACCAGCAAGATGACGGCGAAGAAGGCCCCCAGCAACAAGGTTTGCAAGCTGAGGCGGCCCGTCAGCGCTTCAACGGGCACACTGGTCACGAAGGCCACCGGCACGATGAAGGTGAGTATGAAGCGGAGCCAGGGCGGATAGAGGCTGATGGGCCAGCGACCGGCTTCGTACATGCCTCGGAAGATCTCCAGGATGTTCTCGACACGCACGAACCAAAAGGAGAGCGTGGCCAAGATCGTCCAGAATGAGTAGATGATGGCACTGCCTGTGAGCAGCATGCCAAGGAAGAGAGTGGCTTGCGCCAAGCCGATTTGCGCGCCGAGGCGCGCCAAGGCGACCAGCAATACCGCCAAGCCGAGAGCGACATCGATCAGCCGCCAGATGTCGACCGACTGCAAGCTATTGAGCAACTGGGCATCCACTGGCTTGACCAACGCAAAGTCCAGCATCCCGTCTCGCACGGACATGATGAACTGCTCCATGCTGGGGTAGACCACCAGGCCGATGAGGCCTCCCACCAGTGTGTAGACGCCGACCAAGGCGAGCACCTCGTCCGGCACCCACCCCCCGAGGGTGGTGGTGTATGAAAAGATCACAGCCAGGCCGCCAAGGGCCATGCCGAGCTGCACAATGGATTGAAACAGATGGACCAGGAAGTTAAAGCGATACTGCATTTCCCCCATGGCGCCGATTCGGAAGTAGAGCCCAAAGATGCGCAAGTACCTCATGCGCCCACCGCGGAGTAGAGGCGAATGCCGGCACGCCAGACCAGGCGCATCAGTACGAAGGCTAGTGCCACCCAGAGCGCCTGTGCCAGGAGGCCCAGGAGGGCCTGCTGCGGCGACAGTCGCCCCAGCAGCAGCTCCACAGGGAAACCCAGCATCCAGCGAAACGGGAGCACAGAGGCGGCAACCTGGAGGGCCGGTGGAAAGAGACTCAGGGGCGCAACCTGCCCAGAAAGGAACAGGATCAGGGCAAAGTAGGTCTGATTGATGGCGCTTACCCGGGTCGTCCAGAAGGCGACCTGAGCAAGCGTCCATTCCAGAAGAAAACGCAATAGGAAGGCCAGGGCCAGCGCCGGAACGGCAACCAGAATGGCCCAGGGTGGGGGGGATATCTCAGGGCGAAAGACAAAGCCAAGCACCAGCGCCACCCCGAGCATGAACGGCATGGTAATGGCCTTGGACGAGAGGTTGTCAGCGACATCGGCATGAATGGGGTGCACCGGCCTAAGCAGCGCGGGCGAAAGCAGACCCTCGCGGATACGGTAGTCGTATTCATACATGATCCAGGTGTACGAGACGTTCTCCACCAGCATGAGCACGATGAAGTAGCCCGCGAACTGCTGCGTGGTGTAGCCGCCGACTTGCCCGCCCCCACCTTGGGCGACCACCGACCACACCACCAGATAGACGAGCGGCTCCAGGACATGGCCGATCATCCAGATGAAGAGCGACGCCCGATACTGAACCATGGTTGCAAATGTGGTCTTGAACTGCTGCAGGTATAGCTGGGCGAGCGCCTTCACTCGATCTCCTGGGCAAACACGCGCTCAATCACTTCTTCGATGGGCGGCTCCTCCACCAGCAGATCTATGACCGGAAGGTCCGCCAGCAATCGTTCGGTAACGCGCGCCGTCTCGGCTTTGAGGACCCGCAGGGTGTAGCTTCCGTCGGCCGAGGACAGGACCTCGCCGTAGGCGCTCAGATCGCGCCCGCTCTGGTCCAGCTGCACGATGACCTTCTTGTGAGCCGTGAAGCGGCTGACAAGGGCCGCCAGATCGCCGTCATAAAGCAGCCGCCCATGATGGATGACCACCACGCGTTTGCACAGTGCCTGGACGTCTGCCATGTAGTGACTGGTCAGCAGGACCGTGGCCCCGAAGCGCCGGTTGTACTCGGAGATGAAATCGCGGATGCGCCGCTGCATGGTGACGTCCAGGCCAATGGTAGGCTCGTCCAGGAAGACGACCTGGGGGCGATGCAACAACGCGGCAGCGATCTCGCATTTCATACGCTCGCCCAGCGATAGATTACGGACGGGTTTGCGCAGCAGCGGGCCCAGCTCCAGCAGCTGCGTCAATTCCTCGAGCGTGCGCCGATAGTCGCCGTCTGGAATGCGATAGATGGCGCGGTTCAGCTCGAACGAATCCTGCGCCGGAATATCCCACACCAGTTGATTGCGCTGACCCATGACAAGGGTGATCTGACGCAGGAACGTGCTGGCGCGCTTCGAAGGGACGTATCCGAGCACCGTCACTTCGCCGGCGGTCGGGTAGAGCAAACCAGAGAGCATCTTGAGCGTGGTTGTCTTGCCAGCGCCGTTGGGACCCAGAAAGCCCACAACCTCGCCAGCCGAGAGATCGAAGGAAATGCGATCCACGGCACGAATGTCCTCGGGCGTGCGATGGACAAGGCTGCGCATCGAGGCCAGCAGGCCCGAGTCCCGCTGGGTGATCTCATAGGTCTTGCTGAGTTCATGAATGTGGATAACTGGCGAAGTCATGGGGAGCAGACTTGGGGAGAATGAGGCGCTCAGTAGCAGTTGCCGTTGTCGTCACACACGGGATCAGGCAACGGGCAAATCAAAGGTGCTGCAGGGCTGCGGCCGATTGCGACCGCTGGCTGGGGAAGAACAACAGCCAGCGCGCTCACCCAACCGGCGTTGCCATCCGTGTAGCGGCAGCCGAGCACCACGGCGTCGCTGGCATTGGGCAGGGTATCTGGTGCCCTTCCCGGGAGCACCACGTAGGCCAGACCGTGGGGACCGATAAGGTCAAAAACCGTGCGAGGGTAGTTCAGGGTGTCCAGAGGCCGAGGCGAAAACTCCACACCCTTCCCCTGTCTGTAGAAGCGAGGGTAAAGCACTCGCCCCTGGAGCAGCACTGCCGTCGGCTGTGCCAAGAATGCTTCCACATCTTTGGCCCTCAAATCCAAACTTGCCACTTGCGGAGAGATCGCCCCCAGGAGATCCGAAGCGTTCTGAGGCGGGTATCGAAGTGGATGCACCACTCCCGCCAGCGGCACCAGGCTACCCAGAAGAAGAAGGCCGGCCAAGATCCACATAGGACGCATGGACGACAGGTGCTCGCCTGCAAGCGGAATGGCGGGAACCGGCTGGGCAGCAGGGGCCGTTCGCGGGCGAAAGATGAGAGAGCCCCAGCGGATCAACTCAGCGAGGGCAATCGCATAGTAGCAGACCAGAATCCAATCTACCGGCACAAGATACCTGCCGCCGGACGTACGTGCCAGTGAGTTGGCCAGATGATAGACAAGAAGAATAGCGAGCGGCAACAGGCCGACCCAACGCAGGCGCTGAAAGGCTTTCCCCAAGCCAAACCCGATCAGCAGGAGATTGACGGTCAACATGCCGGCAGCGACGGTGCTCATCTGTCCGTTCCAACGGAGCTGCCAGAAGTCCTCTCCTTTTCTCAGCGTCTCATCCAAAGAAAGAAACTCGGGTGAGCTTGGGAATATCAGCACGGAGGTGATCAGGTTGTGAAGGTAGTGCAAGACCGGAAAAGGCAGTACCCAGCGCGCTGGCGGAGCTGCAGGCGTGACGGGGGGCGGTATCAGGTTTGGCGCAGGGACAGAAGCCTGGGCCGGCGTGGGGGCGATTTCCGATGGGACGAGGGTCGGCTCGATGGGTGGCACGTCAATGGGTGGAGCGGCCAGATCGGGGCCGGAAGACTCGGTTGCGGCGGGCAGGACCAGCGGTCCGCCGGAGACCGCCGAGGGGGTTGCAGTTGGCGAGACCCGCGTATAGCGCAGTCGAATCACGTCCTGGATGCGTCGCCCGTAAAATGCAAACGGCGAGGCGGACTTGGATGCGAGAAGGGTCCACGGGGCGATAGCCGCCAGGAAGGCAGCCAGCGTGAGGGCCGAGAGCAGCAGGCCGCGGCGAGGCCGGGATCGTTCCACCCACAGACATAGAGGCAACGTGGCCCCCAGGATCACGAGGACGTGCGGTCGCAGGAGGGATGTGAGCCCAAGCACGCCGCCCGCCCAAATTGCAGCCCCTGGATGCTTGCCTGGGGATTCCAGCCACGTGAGCAGGAGCAGGGCAAAGACTGCCAGACCGATGGCCGTGGGAAAGTCGGTCAGCATATGCTTGAAGGTCGAGGAGTGAATCCAAGGTGAGGCGTCCAGGCTGTTGAGGCCGCGCAGGATCACGAGTCCCCCAAGGATCAGGCCTGCAGTACGGCTGTGCATTCGGCTGCCCAGCAGGTACATCAGCGCCGGAAAGATCGCAAACAACCCCGCCTGGATTGACATGAGGTGCTGATAGTTCTGGCCGCCGATCATATGCAGGTACACCAGAAAACTCATGTAGAGAGCGCGATCCCAGAATTGGCGATTGAAGATGCCCTGGCCGATGAGTGCGAACTGGCTCCCGAGATCAAACGTTTCCAGGTCGGAGAACGGATAGTATTCGAAGTTGGGAGCCCTGGGGCCCGTGACCCAGTAGCTCGCCGGGACGGGTTCCCGGGACCATAGGACCGCTGCCACCACCCAGATCAGGAGAAACAGGACCAGATCGGGGCTTGAAGCCTTGCGGAGCAGCCGCGCTTCCAACATGAGAAAGAGCAAGCCAACGACCATCACCAGCAGGACTTGCAGGCTGAGAAGCGGGACGCCCGCACCGCGCCAGTAGGGCTCGTTGTTTTGCAGAATTCGCCCGAGTTGGCTGAGGATGCCGATCAGCACGAATGCGGCCAGGCTGACGAGCATGACCGTGACGGTTGTCCTGGGCGGATGCGCGTGCTTGTCGGATTGCGCGGTCAGCAGGCGGCGATCGGGCGCGGCGATGAAGATCAGCCCCAAGCCGCTGGCAAGCAGCCCACAGAGGATCAGGGGATACAGGCCAATGAAGTAGTAGTAGGCGTCGCCTGTGGCCTGCGGCGGAATCCAGGTGACGCACCAGGAGATGAGAAAGATGACCCCAAGAGCAATGCGCAGGCGAGGCACCTGGGCTTGGATTTCCCGGGCGAGCCGGCGTGCCCTGGCGGGCTGCGAGTGGAGCCGAACTGCCAACGCGGCAGCCGCGAGGGCAAGCGCGGTGGTCGCCCCAACAAGCAGGAGCCGGGGACTGGAAAAACCTCCGCTGGCCGCGAGCAAGGTCATCAGGGCCGCGGCGCTTAGTAGAGCCAGGGCGTTCAGGATGAGGTAGAGCTTCAGTGTCCGGGAATGTATGGCAGAGGCAGCCATGGCGCTCGAAATTCTATCATCTGGGCGAAACCGCCGGCCACATACGAGCCGGGGCAGAACACCCCTTGACATCAGAACATTTGTTCTATATAATGTACTAGTCCCTTCCTACTCTGCTGGGTGAGAACGACCGACGCCTGCTGCCCCGACTCTTAGCCACCCAGGAGGCACGTACACGTGGAAAGAATCCCACAGTTCTTTGGCAATGAGAATGTTCCTTTTGCCTCCTCGCCTGCGCGAAATGCTCGAGAAAAAACAACCGGGGATCGTGCGAGCCGTCTTTTCAAAAGACGAGCAGCTGCGGCGGAGCGTCCGGGAGATGGCGGTCTCACAGCGGCGCGCGGAGCACGAGGTCTACCATGACATCATTGAATCCGGTATGAAGGCTCTCAGCGACGAGCGCAAGTACGAGGATATCTGGGGCCTGCTATCCGTCCGCGAGCAGCAGGTGACCGCGCTGATATGCCTGGGGTACAGGAGCTATGAGATCGCGGTCGCGCTGGGCGTCTCCTATGAAACGGTGCGGTCGCATTCAAAGCACATCTACTCCAAGTTTGGCTTGGGGCGAAAAGAACTGCGGCACGCCTTGCGGCAATGGAACTTTGAGGATTGGTGGGAGGATCACCACGGCTAGGCGCTACGCGCCTGGTTGCACCATATCTGGCTCACTCCGAAATCACTCCAAAATCACTCGCGAATCCCCCTCCGGGGGGATTTTGATAGCGATATGCTGGCAGGCATGAACGCATTACCGGAGTTTGCATCCCGTTCCCTGCAACTTGTGAGCCAGCCTCACCAATTACGGTTGATCGAGACCGCCGGCCGTCAGAGCGCGGGGATCACCGAACTGTTCGCGAACCTGGCCGTTCGCGGTTCCTTCTATGCCATCGCCGGCGGTGAATGGCTTCCGACCTATGCGCTGGTCCAATCCGTGCGCCGCAGGACCACCGAAGTGCAGCAAGTGCTCGGACGGGTGCGTTTGGCGAGGCCATTCACGTGCTATCAGGTGCTGGACCTGCTGGAGGATATCCGCCCGGAGCGTGATCCGATCCTGATACTGGACTTCCTGCATCATTTCTATAACCCAGATCTTCAACCCTTCGTGCGACAACGTGTACTCGAACAATGCTGCCGTCACCTGCAGCGCCTGGCCCTGCTGCGGCCGCTGATCGTATTCGTTGAACGCATACAGACGGAAGAATACCGGCAGTTTTTCCCACTGCTGGCCGCCACGGCTGACGAGGTCGTGCGGCTGGACGAGATGCCACCGGCTCAGGATGTGCAGCTTTCGTTCTTTGCCAGCAGTCCTGACGGGTGAGCGAGGAGAAAGAAAACAACGATGGAGGCGAAGGGCAGCCAGGATCATTAGCCAAGGAGCGACATGGGCAGGAATTTTCCATCCGCAACACAGCTGGTGCACGAGGTGATCGGCGAGCTGAAGCCGTTCTCTGAGATGTTGCCGCCGCATGACCGCTGGATCCTCAGCCAGTTCTACGAATATGCGCTGAACAACCGGGCCGCTATTGCCAACGCCGCCAGCCTGATGCCCATGGAAGCGACCCTGTTGATCATTCTGCTGGAGGAACGCAAACGAACCAACCACGCCATCAGCGAACTCCAGGCAGAGATTGCAAAACTCACGGGAGATCAACAACGCCTGGGCCAGCGTAATGCCCACCCGCCGCAGCCCGAGGATGCCCCCAGAACGCCAGGCGACGGACCATGAGCAGCTGCAGCGGCTGGTTATCAGATCTATACGCCCATCCGGAAAAGGGGGTGGTCTTCTGGCTGCTGGGAGACGACCAGAAGCCTCATTGCTTTTTCGACCGGGGGTTTGAAATTCCCTTCTACGCGGGTGGCGATGTACAACGTCTGCGCCAACTCTGGCGCTTTCTGAAGTCCCGGAAGGTCAAGCTTCAGTACACCCAGCGCGAGGACCTGTTTGCAGGGCTGCAGGACGTGGTGGAGGCCCGCGTACCGAATCCCGCTGGGTATCCGGCATTGTTCCGGCAAGTCGAGCGGCAATTCCCAGAGCTGGTCTTCTACGATGCAGACATCGCCCTGCCGCTGCGGTTCATGGCGGCTCGCAAGGTGTTCATGCTGGCACACTGCGAGGTGACCGCGCGCGAAGATGGGCAGCTGGTACATATCGACACGTGCGACTCGCCGGAGGAACTGGATCCCAAACTGCCATCCTTCAGGAAGCTGCATCTGAGGCCGGACCTCGATCCCACCAGCGCGACGCCCAAACGCCTGCTGGTCAAATATGATGGCTTCAGCATACGCGCCCCTCTCGACCGGCCGCGCGAGCTGCTCTTGCTGCTGCGCGGCATCCTGGAGGACTACGACCCGGATGTGATCCTGACACACTTTGGAGATACATGGTTGTTGGCCCACTTGGAACAGGCCTCCCAGAAGACCGGCATCTCCCTGGATTTGAACCGCGACACTTCCATGCCGGTTCTGCGCCGCAAGGAGGTGAGCTTCTTCAATTACGGCCGCGCCCACTACCGCGGCCAACAGGTACACCTGCGCGGCCGATGGCATATCGACTACCGGAACGGCATGACCTTCACGGACTATGGCCTGACGGGTGCGATCGAGGAGACGCGCATGACGGGCCTGCCGGTACAGGAGGCGGCCAGGCGCTCTCCGGGTGCGGGCATTGCCGCGCTGCAAACCATCACCGCCATGCGGCAGGGAATACTGATTCCCTATCAGCATCAGAAGGGGGAATTGCCCAAGAGCTACAACCAAATGGTGAAATCCGACCGGGGCGGGCTAATCCTGCAACCGCCAGTGGGGGTGTTCCCCAACGTGGCCATCCTGGATTTCAGTTCCATGATGGCCTCCATAATGATCGAGTTCAACGTATCGCCGGAAACGGCCGGTATGCAGGATCCGCAGGCGCTGGAACTGCCGGAGCTTGGTTTGAAGATCGGCGTGCGTCCCGGGCTGATGCCGGCGGCACTGCGACCGTTGCGGGACAAACGACTAAAGCTCAAACGCTTACTCAAGACACTCGAACCCCAGGATGCACGTCACCGCTCCATGCGGCGCAGGTACAAAGCTGTGGTGGACGCGCTCAAGTGGCTTACAGTGGTCGCCTACGGGCGGCTGGGGTTTGCCAACTCGACCTTTGGGCGCATCAACGCGCACGAAGTGGTTTCGTTCCTTTCACGCAAAGTCATCACGCGCGCCAAGCTGACGGCCGAGGACCGAGGCTTCCATGTGCTGCATCTATACGTGGACAGCCTGTTCGTTTCCCGCCCCGGGGCCTCCCCGGCGGATTTTCAAGACCTGGCAAAGGCGATCGAGCAGGAAACCCACCTACCTATAGAACTTCAAAAGATCTACCCATGGTTCGCGTTCCTGGGGACGCGCGAAAACGCCAACATATCCGTAGCCAACCGCTTCTACGGCCTGTCCCCCGAGGGAGATCACAAGATCCGCGGTATTGCCCTGCGCCGCAGCGATACGCCGCGCTTCATCTCCAACCTGCAAATGGATCTGCTGAACATCCTGGCACGCGAGCCAGACCCGGACAAATTGGTCGATCTGCTGCCCCAAGTCCTTGGGCGGATCCAAGAAAAGCTGGCTGCCCTGAAAGCGGGACAGGTCCCGCTCGACGAACTGGTTGTCGCTCAAACACTGAGCCGCGAACTTAATGAATATAGTTATTTCTCGCATGCCGCCACGGCCGCGAAACAACTGGAGGCAACCGGAAAGACATTGAGAATGGGGCAGCGCGTGCGCTATCTGCACATTGCCGCCGGACCCGGTGCGCGCGCCTGGGATCTGGCCGATGATCTAGACCCGCGCAGCGTGGATATGCCCCGCTACAGGGAGCTATTGTTGCGCGCCGTGCATGAGGTGATGCAGCCGCTAGGTGTGAGCGAGCCTGTCCTGCGGGCGTGGCTGTTCAGCCGCGCAGGCTACGTTGCGCCGCCGGGCATCGTTTCTTCCCCAACCGACCTCCGTCGGATCCACCTGCCGTTGTTCAGTTCCGCGCCCCGCGCCGGACTTCCGGCCCTCACCTAAACCATCGCGCGCCGTTTGCCCTCCCTTCGCATGCGGCCACACTGTCGGCCAACGCCAATCCGGAAGCCCTGCCTGCCCACGCTGGATCACACCCGCGGACCTGCCGCAACACGGCAGGGTCGTCATGCCGCAAGGGCCATCATGCAGCAATCCAGATCGACATGCGCCGCAGTTTCCGCCCGCCACCAAGCCGACGCACCATGCCAAGGCATACAGCTTCCAGGTCACTCTCGAAGCCGCCAAGGCCTGGAACCATGCAAGTCGCTTGGAATCCGCTCACCTGAAATTCCCCGGTGCAAGCAAGGTACCGCAGTCAAGCGACCCGTCACTCGCCAGGCCGGTAGCGCAGCAGATAGCGCAATCTGGATCGTGACTCAAAGCCACCAGTCAGCAATGGCAGAGTCAAAGACAGGCGGCAGGAGGCTGCCAGAAGCAAGTGGCGTATAATTTTCACCACAATGTCCTTGGTGGTGCTGCGGATTGGAGTGCTCATCTTTGGGATGGGGGCCATCCTCAGTCTCCTCTCTGCAGTCCGCATTCTCCAGACAAGTCGTCGCTGGTCTGACTACCGGCTGCGCCGGCGCTACCTCTTGCAGGCCCGCCTATTGATACTACTCGCCACCCTTTCAGGCGGGCTTGCTGTCGTCCTGCTCATTTTGGGGCCGGAAAGGGTGCTGCACGCGCTTCCCTCTGCCTCCACGGCCACCCGGGCCTCCGCTGTTCCGGGAACTTCAGACACTCCGCGCCCCAGCAATACGGCGCCGCCTGCCACAGACACGCCAACGGCCATTCTGGTCACGCCTTCCCCCATCGTTCCGCCCACCTCCACCATCACCCCCACACCGGTAATGCCGATCGCCGTGCAGGCCATGATCGAGGGCACGGTGACGCCGGCCTTCGATGTGGAATTCGGGCGATTGCGATTCTCCACGGAGATCAACGACTACAGGCTTGTTGCCCCCGGCGAGAGGTTCAGGAACCCGATAAAACAGATATTCTCGGTCTTCACGTACCAGCCGGTCGGTGCCAAGATCCAGTGGACGGCACTTTGGTACGAGAATGGCGAACTCCGGTACATTGACACCACGTCATGGCAGGCCTACCCCACTGGAGTGGCGGTTGCCGGTTGGAACCGGCCGGCGCCGGAATGGCAGCCAGGCGAGTATGAAGTGCAGATCTTCGTCGGAACGGACTGGAAGGCCTCCGGCAGATTCTTGCTGGAGGGAGAGCCGCCAACTGCCACGGCCACCCCGCGACCAAGCGCCACGGCTACCCTCCGCCCCTCGGCGACTGCAACGCGTACGGCCACTCCGACGCGCACTGCCACCGCCAGCCCCCTCCCGTCACAGACACTCACGCCCTCCCCGACACGGACCCACACGCCGCGCCCCACCGCCACCCTCCGCCCATCTGCCACGCCATCCCGCACACCCACCGCGACGCGAACGGCAGCTGCCGGCCTGCTTCGGGCAGCAACAATCGCGGCCTCCCCGACACGGACCAACACGCCGCGCCCCACCGCCACCCTGCGCCCGTCCGCCACGGCAACTCCCACACCCACCGCAACACTCACAGCCTCCCCCACACGGACCAACACGCCGCGTCCCAGCGCCACCCTCCGCCCGTCCGCCACACCAACCCGCACACCCACTCCCACGCTCACGGCCTCCCCGACACGGACCAACACGCCGCGTCCCAGCGCCACCCTGCGCCCGTCGGCCACAGCAACCCGCACACCCACTCCCACGCTCGCGGCCTCCCCCAGGCCCTCCCGGACGCCGAGCCGCACTCCCTCCCCATCGCCTACTGCTACATCCCTCCCGGTGATATTTGACGTGTACTTCACCCGTACGCGTTCTGCCGCGGGGCTGGCCGCGCCCGTCGATGCGGCAG
>DATIPW010000313.1:0-11134 GCA_035471605.1 Anaerolineales bacterium
GATCATCCTGGAGCGTCACGAACTTACGGCCGGGTCGACCTGGCATTCCGCCGGATTGGTGGGCCAGATGCGTTCCGACGCGAACCTGACACGGATGATGCACTACAGCACCGACCTGTATCGCAAATTGAAGGACGAGACGGGGCAGGACACTTCGTGGCGCGAGGTGGGCGGGGTGCGCCTGGCTTCCTCGGCGGAGAGGATGGAGGACCTGCGGCGCCTGGTGGGGATGGCGCGGTCCTTTGGTGTGCCGATGGAAATGATCACACCGCAGGAGGCGCAGAAGCTCTTTCCGCTGATGAGCCTGGACGGCGTAGTTGGGGCGGCCTTCACCGCCAACGACGGGGTGATCGATCCGACAGGCCTGACCAATGCCCTGGCCGCCGGCGCAAAGAGTCGCGGCGCGCGCATTTTTACCGGAACCAGCGTGGAGAAGATCAATCTGAAGAACGGGCGCGTGCACGAGGTGGTCACCGACAAGGGCACGATCCAGACCGAGGTGGTCGTCAACGCCGCGGGTCAGTGGGGTCGCGAAGTCGGCAAGATGGTTGGCCTGAGTCTGCCGGTGGTGCCGATGGCGCACCTGTATCTGATCACAAAGCCGATTGACGGCGTGAAACATGATTTTCCGACGCTGCGCGATCCGGATCTACTTGTCTACTGGCGGGAAGAGGTGGGCGGACTGGTCACGGGCGGATACGAGCGCAACCCGGCGCCCTTCGGATTGAACGGCATCCCACGAGACTTCAAGTACCAGCTCCTGCCGCCCGACTGGGAGCGCTTCACGCCACTGATGGAGAACTCCATCAAGCGCGTGCCAGCAGTCGAGAGCGCGGAAGTGATCAAGCTGCTGAACGGGCCGGAGGGGTTCACTCCAGACGGGGAGTTCCTGCTGGGACCCACCTCGGTCAAGGGCTTCTGGGTGGCGTGCGCCTTCTGCGCGCACGGGCTGGCGGGCGCGGGCGGCATTGGCAAGACGATGGCGGAATGGATCATTGACGGCCACCCGGAATGGGACGTATGGCGCCTGGACGTGCGACGCTTCGGGTCCAACTACAACAACCTGGACTACGTGGTGGCGCGGACGATTGAGACCTATTCCCAATACTACGACATACACTTTCCGGGGGAGGAGCGCCTGTCACGGCGGGGCCTGCGACTCTCCCCGACGTACAGCCGGCTGCAGGACCTGGGATGCCACTTCGGGGAGAAGACCGGCTGGGAACGTCCGAACTGGTTCAAGCCCTATGAGGAGAAGGCGCTGCACGGTCACGAGCCGAAGGGCTGGATGCATCACAACTGGTCGCGGGCCATCGGCTACGAACACCTCATGACGCGCGAGAATGCGGGGCTGTTCGACGAGACCTCCTTCAACAAGATCGAGGTCCGCGGACCCGGTGCGCTGAAGTTCCTGAACTACGTGTGCGCGAATCAGATCGACGTTCCCACGGGAACGATCGTATACACGGAGTGCCTGAACAAGCGTGGCGGCATTGAATGTGATTTCACCGTGACGCGGCTGGGCGAGGAGCGCTTCTTCATCGTCACCGGCACGGCCTTCGGACAGCATGACATTTCCTGGCTGTCGCTGAATATGCCGGAGGACGGTTCCGTGAGCATCGAGGACGTTGGATCGTCCTTCGCCTGCTTGGGCCTCTGGGGGCCCAAGGCGCGCAGGATCGTGCAAAAGGTAACTCAAGCAGATCTGTCGAACGCCGCCTTCCCGTACATGACTGCGCAGAGAATCTCGGTCGGGGACGTGCCGGTCCTGGCTTCACGGGTGACGTACGTGGGCGAGCTGGGTTGGGAGTTCTATTGCCCGATGGAGTATGGCTTGAGACTGTGGGACACGCTCTGGGAAGCCGGCCAACCCGAGGGGATGGTGGCGGGGGGCTACAAGGCGATCGACACGCTTCGGCTTGAAAAGGGATATCGGTATTGGAGCAGCGAGATCACACCGGACTACACGCCGCTGGAGGCCGGACTGGGATTTGCCGTAAAGCTGGACAAGGGCAACTTCCTGGGGCGGGAGGCGCTGCTGAGGCAGAAGGAGAACGGCATCCAGCAGAAGCTGTGCTGCCTGACCCTGGCTGACAGCCGCACGGAAGCGATTGGCAAAGAGCCGATCCGGGCCGGGGACCAGATCATCGGTTGGGTTGCGGCCGGAGGCTTCGGCTACAGTGTCGGCAAGAGCATCATTTACGCCTACCTGCCGATGGAGTATTCCAAGGTTGGAACCGAGTTGAAAGTCGAGTTCTTCGGTGAACAGGTCGGTGCCGTGGTGGAGCGATCCCCGCTGTGGGATCCGAAGGGTGAACGAATTCGCGGCTAGGAAGTTATTCGGGGCTCCGATCGCGTCCATTGCGGTGTCCGCTGGCGGGGCGAGATGGCGGCAAGGCGAGGTCCGGCCTTAAGGTGAGCGTGGGTTGACAGCCCGGGCCCAGGCGATAGAATATAGATATCTATATGTCTAGATATCTTCGAGGGCGGTGGGCACATGGCTGAACTCGCCAGGGCCGGAGGCGTCCCGGTCTATGTGAAAATCCGGGAGACCTTGCGGGATGAGATCGTGCGCGGGGTACTGAAGAGGGGGGAGAGATTGCCCCCCGAGCATGAACTGGCCGGCAAGTTCAGCGTGAGCCGCATGACCGTCCGTGAGAGCATAGAAGATCTGGTGGACGAGGGCTTGCTGTATCGCCGTCACGGCGTGGGCACCTTTGTCGGCTTTCCGCACCTGCAGCGCGATCACACGCGTTTGACGAGTTTCTTTGACAAGGCTGCGGAGGAAGGCGTTGACGTGCGCGCCGAATTGCTGGGCGTGGAGGTGGTGACGTCCAAGGCCATCGTCGCACGGGCGCTGGACCTGCCAGCCGGAAGCCGGGTCATCCGGGTCCGGACCCTGCGGTATGCCAACAATGTTCCGATCACGGTGCACGAGGCCTACCTGCCACAGAAACTGTTCGCCGAGATCGTAAACGAGAACCTTGAGCAGGAGCACCTGTGGACCCTGATCGAGCGATTCGGATACAAGGTAAAGCGAGCCGTGCAGCGACTTGAGGCGCGTGAGGCAGATCGGCAGCTGGCACACTTGATGAAGATCCGGGAGGGCGCGCCGATTTTGTACAAGGAACGGACCGTGTATGCAGCCGATGGGACTCCGGTCGAGTTCACCTACTGCTACAACCGCGGCGACGCGTACTCGCTGACCGTGGCGCTGGAGCGATGAGCGCGCGAGGAACGGCAGGGCGCGCAGCAGCTACCGCTTGGAGGTCAAGATGGCTTTCCTAGGTAAGAAGGGCAAGAAATTAACCCGAATCTTCTTTGCCACGGACATTCATGGTTCAGAGCGCACCTACCGCAAGTTCATCAATGCCGGCAAGTTTTACGATGCCAACGTGCTCATCATGGGCGGCGATATTTCCGGCAAGTTGATGATCCCGATCATCCGGGAAGCCAACCAGCATTTCCGAGCGACGCTGCAGGGTACCGTTCACAAGCTGGAAACGGAGGAGGAACTGAGGCAATTGCAGGAACGAATCGGCCTGCTGGGCTTCTACAGTCAAATCATGGCTGAAGAGGAGTACCAGGAGCTCTCGGCCAAACCCGCCGAGGTGAACGCCCTGTTCCACAAGCTTGCGCGCGAGCGGCTTTCGGCCTGGGTAGATCTGGCAGAGACGCGCCTCAAGGGCACGGGCATCCGGTGCTTCGTGACCGGCGGCAACGACGATGACCCGGAGGTGCTGGGGGCGATCCAGGGCGCCGGCCGGGAATCCTTCTTTGCCTGCGAGGGGCAGGTGGTGCAGGTTGACGAGAATCACACGATGGCCAGCGTTGGCTTCAGCAATCCGACACCGTGGAAGACTCCGCGCGAGATCCCCGACGATCAACTGGCCGAAATGATCGAAGGGATGTGCGCCCAAGTTTCTGATTTTTCGCGCTGCGTTTTCAATTTCCACGTTCCCCCCCTAGACTCAACACTCGATACCTGCCCAAAGCTGGATTGGAGCACCGACCCGCCCACGCCGATCGTCAGCGGTGGTCAGATCGTCTTTGCCGGCGCGGGCAGCCAGGCGGTGCGGGATGCCATTCATAAGCATCAGCCGATGCTTGGTCTGCACGGTCACATCCATGAATCCCAGGGTGTGGTCAAGATCGGTCGAACAACCTGCATCAATCCAGGCAGCGAATATGGCGAGGGGGTGTTGCGCGGCTGCCTGGTGACACTGGGCGACGGCGCCGTCCAAGGCTACCAGCTGACGAGCGGCTAGGCGCATGCTGGCACCCCGACCCCATCCCTGAGCGCGACACCCAAAATACTCATGACCCTCACCGTCGAACAGGCAATCAGCCGAGTACCGTTCCTGGCCCAGGCCAAGGAGCTGAAGAGCACGCCCTTGACCGGCGGCATCACCAACGTGAACTACAGAATCGATGCCGACGGAACGTCGTGTGTCCTGCGGATCACAGGAGAAGATACAGACAAACTAGGAATCCATCGGGATGCTGAATACCAAGCCAATCTGGCTGCAGGGCGGCTCGGAATCGCTCCGGAAGTCCTGTACTTCATTGAGCCCGAGGGGTACCTGGTGACGCGTTTCCTACAGGCCAGGCACATCCCGCCCGAAGTCATGCGGCAGCCGGACAACGTGGCCCGCGCGGTGCGAAAATTGCGCCTGTTTCACCTCCGCGGGCCGAAGTTGAAAGCGGAGTTCAACGTCTTTCGCAATGTGGAGATGCTGACGGCGGCCGCCAAGCAGGCAAATTGCGCATTCCCCGTCGACTTCGATTGGATCATGCAGCAGAAACAGACGGTGGAGGAGGCACTGCGCAGGGCACCCTACACTCCCTTGCCCTGTCACAATGATCCGCTCAACCTAAACTGGCTGGACGAGGAGGTTCCGGGCGAAATGGGCGAGTTCCGGCTCATCGACTGGGAATATGCCGGGCTAGGCGACGTCTTCTTTGACCTGGCGAATTTCAGCCACCACCACGGGCTCAACGACGATCTGGTGCGGCTCCTGCTGCGAGAGTACTACGGCGAGGTCAGGGGGCGGGATTTTGCGCGGCTGAAGCTGATGTGGCCCATGTCAGAACTGCGTGAGGCCATGTGGGGGACGGCCCAGACGGGGCTCTCCCAACTGGACGAAGACTTCCAGGGCTATGCCAATCTTTGGTTCGGGCGCGTGCGGCAGCACCTGACTGACCCCCGCTGGAACGAGTGGCTGCGCGACGCGAGCGTGACATAGGACGCACAACCAGGAGCGGGTCGCACCAGGCATTTTGGGAGGGTCAAGCGCAAGACGGCGCAGCTACTACACAAGTTGACGTTCACAGGCAGATCAAACACAAGGAAGGCGAAGACGATGAAAGAAAGCGCGGTAGAAAGACTGATCAAGACCAACCCGGACATGGAGATCTGGTGGGATTCCTCCCCGCTGGTCTTCACGGCATGGGTCGAGAAGCTGGTGAAGGCAGCCGAGCCAGGGCGAAAGGCGGAACTCAAGGAGCAATTGCTGCGCCTGTACAACGCGGGCTCTCCTGCGGAAAGCGTGTTCCGCGGTTGCACCACCAACCCGCCGCTCTCCTGGACGGCCGTGCAGTCTGACCCCAAGTACTGGGGTGAATGGATCCGCAAGGAAAGCGCGGCGAATCCGGGCCTGGACAGCAAGAAGATGGCCTGGATGACGTACAAGGAGATCGTAAAGCGCGGGGCAGAGATGTTCCTGCCGATTCACCGGGCCTCGAACGGCCGGTTTGGATGGATAAGCGGGCAGTTGGATCCGCGCCTGTTCACCGAGGTAGACCAGATGGTGCACGACGCAGACGAGCTAGTAGCACTGTCCCCCAACGTAATGATCAAGGTTCCGGGAAGCATGGAGGGGATGGAGGTGCTCAAGATCCTGACTTCGAAAGGCATCAGCACCAACACAACCACTTGCTTCACATTGCCACAGATCATGGGTTCGGCGGACGCGGCCATGGCGGGTCTTGAGATTGCGAAGAAGAACAAGGTGGATATGAAAAACTGGCGGGCCGTGATCACGATGATGATCGGGCGGCTGACCGAGCATCCAGTGCTGGACGTGCAGGCGGAACGCAAGAACATGAAGCTCTCATGGGCGGACAAGCATTGGTGGGGGGTGGCAGTCTTCCGGCGAGCGTATCGGCTGCTGACCGACGGTGGGTATGCGAGCAAGCTGCTGGCATGCTCCATGCGCCCGGGGCCGCTGGTGGCCGGGAAGATGCGATACTGGGACTTGCAAAAGATCGCCGGCGGCGATATTGTGTATACGTGCCCGCCGTACGTCCTGGAGCCACTGTTCGAGCTCGACGACGAGATTGACTTCCGACCTGAAATCGAAGAGCCGGTGCCCCAGGCCGTGATGGACAAGATGATGCAGATCCCCTACTGTATCCAGGCTTCAGACCCCAACGGCCTTGCGCCCGAGCAGTTCAATACACATCCGGCTACAGTGCTCACGGTCGAGCAGTTCTCCAAGGGTTTTTCGAGCCTGGAGGATTTCGCTGCGGAACATATGAAGGCGCACGTCGCTGCACCCGCGTAGCAGATGTCATCGATCGCCGGGGGTTGAGCCGGGCAGGCATGGCTTGCCTGAGCCGACCGGAGGCCAAACAGGAGACTCGAGATGTCAATCGTCAACGCAAAGGAGATCATGGTTGAAGCCGCCAAGGGGAAATATGCCATTGGGGCGTTCAACGTCACGGACCTGGTCCAACTGCAAGGAGTTGTGGATGCGGCCGTGGAGCTGAAGTCCCCGGTGATCATCCAGACCTCCGTCAAGCCTTCGAAGTTTCTGGGGGCGGACGTGCTGGTCTCGATCTACCGCACGGTGGCGTCGACGGCTCCAGTCCCGATCTGCCTGCACCTGGATCACTGCACCGACGTGGCCTACTGCAAGAGATGCGCGGATGCGGGCTACACCAATATCATGATCGATGCGTCCAAGCAGGACTATGCGGGAAATATCAGCCAGACCCGGGAGGTCGTGGAGCATTGCCACCGGGCCGGCGACATCTCGGTCGAGGGTGAACTGGGCACCGTGGGTGGGGTGGAGGACCAGATCAAGGTGGCAGAGGACGAGGCCCAGCTCGCCAATCCTGAACAGGCGGTGAACTTCGTCGAGGCCACAGGCGTGGACATCTTTGCGCCCGCCATCGGAACGGCGCATGGCGTGTACAAGACGAAGAATCCCAAGATCGACTTTGAGCGCCTCGGAACCATCAACAAGCTGCTGAATGGAGGCGGGGTGAAGACGCCACTGGTGGTGCACGGCGGCACAGGGCTGCCAGCGGACTACATCAAGAAGCTGATTGAAATGGGCGGCGCCAAGTTCAATGTCTCGACGGAGCTGAAGCACACGCTGATCGACGCGACCTTCGGGTACATTGCAGCCAATCGGGATGAGTACGATCCGGGCAAGGTGGATGTGGCGGTTCGAGACGCGATCCGCAAAGCTGTGGGCCACTGGATGCAGATGCTTGGCAGCGTAGGCAAGGCATAGCGGGGCGCGCTCTGGCAACGGGTCCGGGCGTGCGCGGGGCGCCCCGCTGGCAGAAAATCCGAAACTACAGGAGCAAAGGATGAAGAAGATCGACGAGTTCTACGTTCCGTGGGTCAAAGGAATTCCGATGTACATCTCGGGGCACATCGAGCTGGCCTGGAAGAGGCCCGAGCTGCACCGGATGATGTCCAACGAGAACCCGAATGCGCCCTCCGAGAAGGTGCTTGAGACCGTGGTCAAGTACGCCAAGATGGCCAATCGCTACCCTGACCAGGGACTGGTGGTGCGCGGCAAGATCGCGCAGATCAACGGCCTGGAAGGCCCGCAGAACGTCATGCTGGGCAATGGCTCCAGCGAGGTCTACGACAACATTTTCCGGATCTTCCTGGCGCCGGGGGACGAGGTGATCCAGCACACACCCTGCTTCGGCATTTACAAGCTGCGCGGCACGATCCTGGGCGGGAAGATGGTTTCCGTGCCCATGATCTACAAGGACAAGGAGCTGCGCTATGATGCGGAAGGCATCCTGGGTGCGATCACCGACAAGACCAAGATCATTGTCGTCGCCAATCCGAACAACCCGACCGGCAACTTCATGGACGCGAAAGACTTCGTCCGCATCGCCGAGACGGGAATCCCCTTCGTGGTCGACGAGGCATACGTCGAATACGCCGGGCTGGGCATGTCGCAGGTGAATCTGACCAAGAAGTACCGGAATGTGCTCGTGACCCGAACGCTGTCCAAGGCCTACGGCCTGGCCGGCATGCGCTTCGGGTATGCGCTGGGGGACCCGGAGGTGATCGGCCAGATCTCGGCAGCGCTACTGCCCTGGAACGTGGGTACCATCACCATGTGGGCTGCGCTGGCCGCCCTGGAGGACACGGCGGCGCTGGACTTCCGCGTCAAGTTCAACAACAGCGAGGTGGATTTCATTACGGAATCGCTGAGCGATGTCCCGGGACTGGTGGTCTTCCCGTCCAAGGCAAACTACATCCTGTTCGATTGCGGCGGCACCGGCAAGAAAGGGAAGGACGTGGTGGCCTACGCCGAAGAGAAAGGCATCATCCTGCGGCCTGAGAGCGAAAAGTACGGCAGCGACGGCTGGTTCCGGATCACCATTGGCAGCAAGGAGGAGAACCGCATGGTGATCGGGGTGATCCGCGAGTTTCTCAGCAAGTGAGACTGGCTGCGCGCGGCCAAGATATCAGGCCGCTGACAAGGGAATGGAGCTGAGGATGCCCGCCATACAGGCTGTGTTCTTCGACATAGACGGCGTCATCATCGATACCGAGCGCGACGGACACCGGGTGTCGTTCAACTTGACCTTCAAAGAGTTTGGCTTCACCGACGAGTGGAGCGTTGACCACTATCACGAACTGCTGCAGGTCGCAGGAGGCAAGGAACGACTGAAGCACGACTGGAAGACCCGGGGGTGGAGCCGACCCGTCTCCGAGGGAGAAATCGACGAGCTGATCCGGGCCATGCACAAGCGGAAGACGACCATTTTTGTAGAACTGATCGAGTCCCTCAAGCTGCCCCTGCGGCCCGGCGTGCACCGTTTCATGCAAGAAGCCATGAAGGCGGGCTTGAGGATCGCGGTGTGCACGACTTCGAACGAGCAGGCGGCCAAGGCGGTGACCGAAAAAGCGCTGCCGGACATCCGATTTGAGGCGGTGCTGGCAGGCGATGTGGTCAGCAAGAAGAAGCCGGATCCGGAGATCTACAACCTTGCCCTCCAAAGGATGGGGCTACAACCCCACCAGGCATTTGTGGTCGAAGACTCACACAACGGGCTGGAGGCCGCCAAGGCGGCGGGCCTGCGGGTGGTCGTCACGACCAACGGCTATACCGAGAAGGAAGATGTCAGCCGAGGTGACATTATCGTGACCTGTCTGGGAGATCCCGCAGGGCAGAAAGGTGAGCTGCGGAAAGGCAGCGTGGTCTTTGACGGGGTCTTGCACGTGGATCAGGTTGTCCGATACTTTTCGAACTAGGACGAGATGGCGTCCCCACTGGGCGGAGCTGCCAGGCCTGCAGGCCTGGCAGCGTTGTTTTCCCTACCAATCGCTGCCAGGCACGTAGCCCAGCCGATCCAACAGATCCCCGGCCACCCTTTGGAACAAGGCTTTGTGCTCGGGCTTGAAGTAGCGTTTCCATTCCCCAGTCCTGCCAGATCGAAACGTTGGCGACCTTTGCGGGCTGATTGAGCTCTCCAGCGCCCGGAGGATCAGGTGGCGCGGAGCGGGGATCGGCGCACGCGTAAGAAACGCGTCGACGATGGATGTCAATGTGCGCGCCTTCTCATTGACCAAATCCTCAAAGTGAATTTGCAGCACCTGAGGGCAATCCAGCCAACCCATGTAGGGTGCAAACCGTTGGGCGATGTTGGGGAATTCAATATCCAGCTCGGGCCTGCCCAGAATGCTCACGCGCAAGCGCGAGTCAAAGTCCGGCAGCGAGGCGTAGAACTCATGATGGACATGGCGTTTCTGCATCTCGGTGACATAGAAGACATGAGAGACGACGACATCGCGCGGATCCCGGAAGATGAAAAAGGGCAGGAAGGCCGGCTGGGCAACGCGGCTGACCGCCTGGGGCCGGGCAAATAGGTGCGCCGAGGCCACATCGGCCGGCCGCAACGAGTCCAGCCATGCCAAGGCGCGCGCAACCGGGCGGCTCCTGCCGCTCTCTCCTTCGTACTCGGCATAGAACGAGTGCAGGCGCTTTGAGAAAGGGGCAACCTGTGAAAAGCCCAGCAGGATTTGATCCAGGAGATGCGTGCCACTCTTGGGGAACGAGATTCCCAGGAGGACGGGCCAGTCGTCAGCGGGTGCTGGAACTGCCGCAAAGCGCATCGCCTGCAGAGATTTCTCAGCGGCATAGAGCACTCGGCGCGCGGCAGACTTGGCAGTCACAGAGATCTTCCCCGGTGTGAATCAGGGTCGGGGAGCACGAAATCCGCTTGCTCCAGAAGTCCGTGCAGAACTGCCCGTATTGAGTCGGACTGAAGCAGCCGATCGAGCCCGAAGGATCTGAGTCTGGCTTGTGTCGTGCGCACCGAGGGCTCCAGGAAATCGCCAAACGTCAGGGAGGTACGGAACAACTGGTAGTAGAGGAAGCGCCGGGCATTGCGCTGGAACTCCGGCGGGACCGATATTTTCTCGACGGACAGGAACTGGCGCAAGATGGCCCGGTGCTCCTGCTGGGTCCGGGGGAAGAAGACAGTCGGAACCTGGGTAAAGCGAGCGCGCCCGCCGCACAGCACGGGCTTGCCCAAGATTGCGGCCTCCAGTCCGATGGTGGAGTTGTAGACCATGACGAATTTGGAACGCTGGATTAGCTCGTAGGAGCTGAGATGCTCACGCGGCGCGATAAAGAGGAAGTTGTCGAGTGTGCCGGCGCCGGAGCGCGCCACCCAGCTCTCCACCGTTTCACGGCTCTCCTTGCGCAGCCGCGTCTCATCCGGATGGGCACGTACGACAAACAGCGTGTCTGGGCGAGTCCTAATCTCGGCCAGCACCAACTCGAGCCATTCGAACATGTCGCTGAAGACCACATTGGCGTGGGGCTGGCTGGTATCGAAAATCACGTTGGTAAAGATCGGCACCAGC
>DATIPW010000314.1:0-10834 GCA_035471605.1 Anaerolineales bacterium
CTCCCGATTACCGGGATGGACAATGCCTTCTTCAATCCCGCCACCTGATTTAAGTATTTCTCTGGGCTGATGCCGTATAGGCCGCCGTCAGGCAGGTAAGACAATGCCTCAGCAAATGATTCACTCCCGCGGTTCAGGTAATGATCCAGTTCCAGACTTTCGTGGATGATCTGCTCCTCAAAGAGCGAGTGCAGCACGACCGCCGCGACGCCGGCAGCCTCCAGTCGCTTCACCCGCTCTACGTTCTTCGAGAGCGGGGAGGCCGCCGCAATCAGCGGATTCTTCAGCTCCAGTCCCAAGTAGGTGGTAGAAAGGTCCATCACGAATCCTTGCCTTTCGGGGTCTGCGCCTGCCCTGGCTTGGAGTCGGCGTTTGCCCCGTAGTGCAGGGCCGCCATCTGCTCATACAGGCGCCACCGCGAAGTGGCATCCTGCTGTGCCTCACGCATGAGCTGCTCGGCTCGATCCTCATCCAGCTGGGTGAGCATCTTGTAGCGGGTTTCGTTGTAGGCGTATTGCGAAAACGGAACTGTGGGCTCCTTGTACTCAATTTGAAGCGGATTCTTGCCGTGCGCGACGAGCCTCGGATCGTACCGGTAAACAGGCCAGGCGCCCGCCTGCACCGCGAGCTTCTGCTGCTCCAGTCCGCGGATCATGTCATAGCCCTGCTGAATGCAGTGGCTGTAGGCGATCACGAGTGAGGGGCCGTCATAGGACTCCGCATCCAGGAAGGCTCTTAGGGTTTGCTGGTCATTGAAACCCATCGCAACCCGGGCCACGTAGACATAGCCGTAGGCCATGGCGATCAGGCCGAGGTCCTTCTTGGGGAGACCCTTCCCGGCCATCGCGAACTTGGCAACGGCAGCGCGCGGCGTGGCTTTGGAGGCCTGGCCGCCGGTGTTGGAATAGACCTCTGTGTCGAGCACCAAGACGTTCACGTTTCTTCCGCTGGCCAACACGTGATCCAGACCGCCGTACCCAATATCATACGCCCAGCCGTCACCGCCAACGATCCAGACCGAGCGCTTTACCAGGCTGTCCGCCACGCTCGCAAGCTCCTTGGCCGCCGCGGAAGAGAGGCCCCGGGCGACCTTCTTGACCTGCCCGACCCGCCGGCGTTGGTCTTCGATTCCCGCCTCGGTCGACTGATCGGCGTTCAGGATTTCTTGGACGAGCTCTGGCCCAAGCTCAGCCTGGAGCAGGAGCAGCAGCTCTCGAGCATACTGATTCTGCTTGTCCAGGGAAAGACGCATGCCAAGCCCGAACTCGGCATTGTCCTCGAACAGCGAATTGGACCAGGCGGGGCCGCGTCCGTAGGCGTCGACCGCCCATGGCGTGGTGGGGAGATTCCCGCCGTAGATTGATGAGCAGCCCGTGGCATTGGCGATAATCGCCCGGTCGCCGAAGAGTTGCGACACCAGCTTGAGGTAGGGGGTCTCACCACAGCCTGAGCATGCACCCGAGAACTCAAATAGGGGGCGAAGCAATTGGGAGTTCTTGACTGTGGACGGGTTGATCAGCTTGCGATCCAGGTCGGGGATCTTCATAAAGAACTCCCAGTTGCCTGCCTCACTCTCGCGCAGGGGCATCTGGGGAGCCATGTTGAGGGCCTTTCGGCCCACGTTGGCCTTGTCCTTTGCCGGACAGGCCTCCACACACAACTGGCAACCCGTGCAGTCTTCCGGTGCTACCTGAATGGTGTAGGCCATGCCCTCTGAGAATTCCTTGAACTTGGACCGCATGTGCTTGAACGTCTGCGGGGCCGCGTCCAGCAGTTTCTCATCGTAGATCTTCTGCCGAATCACCGCGTGCGGGCAGACCATGATGCACTTGCCGCACTGGATGCACAGATTCGGCTCCCAGACCGGGATATCCAGAGCGATGTTTCGCTTCTCCCACTGTGTTGTCGCCGTTGGGAAGGTGCCGTCGATCGGCATGGCGCTGACGGGCAGATCGTCTCCCTCGAAGAGCAGCATAGGGGCGATCACGTTCTGCACGAACGCCGGAGCCTCCTGCGGCACGGGGCGGCGGCGGGTGGCTTCGGTCGTTACCTTGGTCGGCACGGCGACCTCAAACAGGTTCTCAATCGTGCGGTCCACGGCGGCGAAGTTCTTCTCGACCACGGCCTGACCGCGCTTGCCATAGGTCTTCTCGACGGCATGCTTGATCTCGGCAATAGCCTCCTCCCGAGGGAGAATGCCGCTTATGGCGAAGAAGGCCGTTTGCATGATGGTGTTCATGCGTGCGCCCATGCCCGTCTTCTCGGCCACGTCGTAGCCATTGATTACGTAGAACCTGAGCTTCTTTTCAATGAGCTGCTGCTGCACCTCGGCGGGCAGCTCATCCCAGACCGTGTCCGGACCGTACAGGCTGTTGAGCAGGAACACCGCGCCGGGTCGGGCATACCGCAGGATGTCGAGTTTCTCGAGAAAGTTGAACTGGTGACAGGCCACGAAGCTTGCCTGATTGCTTTCAATCAAATAGGGGGCCTGAATCGGCTTGGGCCCGAAGCGCAGATGCGATGTGGTTACGGTGCCCGACTTCCTAGAGTCATAGACGAAGTAGCCCTGCGCATAGTTCTCCGTCTCCTCCCCGATGATCTTGATCGAGTTCTTGTTGGCTCCCACAGTGCCGTCCGCTCCCAGGCCAAAGAACACGCAGCGCACCGTCTCCACGGGTTCAACGGCAAACGATGTATCCACATCCAGGCTGGTGTGGGAGACATCATCATGGATGCCCACGGTGAAGTGATTCTTGGGCGCAGGCTTCTTCAGCTCATCGAGCACGGCCTTGACCATGGCCGGCGTGAATTCCTTGGACGACAGACCGTAGCGGCCACCGATGGCTTGTATATCAGCCCGCCCGCCTTCGTGCAGGGCATTGACTACATCGAGGTAGAGCGGCTCGCCGGAGGCTCCCGGCTCTTTCGTCCGATCGAGTACAGCCAGACCTCTCACTGTTTTGGGAATGGCGGCCAGGAAATGCTCCCGGGAAAACGGACGGTACAGCCTCACGCGCACCACACCGACTCTCTCGCCCTTTTGGGCAAGGTACCTGACGGTGGCCTCGGCCGCTTCTCCGCCGGAACCCATGATGATCAGCACTCGTTCAGGTTCCGCGTACCCAACATAGTCGAAGAGGTGATAGTGGCGCCCTGCGACTTCGCCAAACCTGTCCATCGCCGCTTGAACGATTCCCGGTGCAGCCGCGTAGTAGGGGTTGACACGTTCGCGTGCCTGGAAATACACGTCGGGGTTCTGGGCCGAACCGCGGAGCACCGGATGCTCAGGCGAAAGGGCGCGCGCCCGATGGGCCTGGATGAGATCGTCTCTCACAAGGACGCGCAGTTCCTCGTCCGTCAGCCGGAAGATCTTGGAGACCTCATGCGAAGTCCGGAATCCGTCGAAGAAGTGCAGGAAGGGAACCCGCGCTTCCAGCGTGGCAACCTGGGCGATGGCCGCGAAATCGTGGGCTTCCTGGACGGATCCTGACGCCAGCAACCCAAAGCCGGTCTGCCGCACGGCCATCACATCCTGGTGATCACCGAAGATAGAGAGTGCGTGGGCCGCAACAGCCCGGGCGGCGACATGGAAGACCGTGCTGGTGAGCTCGCCTGCAATCTTGTACATGTTGGGGATCATGAGCAGCAGGCCCTGTGACGCCGTGAATGTGGTGGTGAGCGCGCCGGTCTGGAGAGCGCCGTGCACGGCTCCCGCCGCGCCGCCCTCAGACTGCATCTCGATCACGGTTGGAACCGTCCCCCACAGGTTCTTCTGCCCTTTGGCCGACCACTCATCCGCGAACTCACCCATGCTGGAGGATGGGGTAATGGGATAGATGGCGATGACCTCATTCAGCCTGTGGGCTACCGAGGCGGCGGCTTCGTTGCCGTCAATTGTGACGATTGGGCGTTTCATGTCTCTTGGACTCCTGGAAAAGCGGGCGAGTGCCCGCTTGGTTTCTCTGCAGAAGTCAAGTCTATCCCCCCGCAAGCTTGAGGTGTCAGTAATTTATGGCACGTTTCGCCCCGTAGGTTGTCACTGTTGAGACAAAGTTGGGCGGAATTGCGGGCGCCAGGCGCGTAGACTCTATTGCGTTCGCAGACCCAGTTCCCATTTGTCTATAGATACTCGACAAGCATGGGCCGTGCCACGAAGAGCGCTGCCAGCGACTTGGCGTCTTGCAATTCGCCACGCTCGGCCATCTTCAACGCTTCTGGCAATGGTATGTGTTCCAGCTGCAGAAACTCATCTGCGTCGCTGGGCAGTGGATCTGGTGTCAAGTCCCGCGCCAGAAAGACGACCATGAATTCCGTGGAGTATCCCGGCGCCAGGAAGAACTCGCCAGCCCTCTCGAGGTGGCCGGCAGCCATCCCCGTCTCCTCGCGAATCTCGCGGGCCGCGCAGGCCTCGTACGACTCATCGCCATCGCGCGTCCCGGCGGGGAGTTCCAGCAGCTGGATTCCCGCCGCATGCCGATACTGCCGGACAAACAGCACGTTGCCGCGATCATCGATCGGAACCAGCACAACAGACCCGCCATGCTCAACGATTTCGAACTTGGTCTCGCGTCCGTCCGGCGTGCGCAGGTGGTCGCGGCGGATTCTGAATGCGCGTCCCTCCAAGACGGGTTCCGACCCAAGCACCTCAAAGGCTCGCATCAATGGCTCCGAAAAAGAAGCCCAGACGGGGATCGCCTGGGCTTGCAGAAAGAAGCAAGAGTATCAGGGGATTGTAAGCTGCTGACCGGGACTCAGCTCGCTGGAGACCGAGAGGCCGTTGGCGGCTGCAATGTCCTGGGGAAAAGCGTCGCCGTAGTAGCACGCAATGCCATAGATCGTTGTGTCTGACGAGTCCACTGTGTAGGTATCCGGATGATCGTGCCACGCACGCTCGCCTGGGAACGGACTGGCCCCCTGAGGAATGATGAGCGCCTTGCCGGGAAAAAGGACACTTCCATCCGTCAAACCGTTGGCTGAGAGCAACTGGTCTGGATTGATGTTGAATCGGCGGGCAATGCAGTATGGAAACTCGCCCGCCTGGAGCGTGTAGGAAGAAGGGGTGTTGACCACGCTCGTGGCCATGACGGGGGCCGTCGCTTGAGAGGCCAGTCTCGTGGACGGCACAACGGTTGCCGCCGCCAGGGTCGCTCCCGAGGTGCCGAAGGGTGCGTTGGCCGATCCACTTCCTTGGGTGGCTGGGGTCCCCGCAAGCGTACCCGCGCTGGAGGGTGCAGGGCTGCCTCCGCCGGCTTGCGCCGTCTTTGCGGCCGCAGTCTGGGTCCCCAAGTCGGCGACAATCTGCAAAGGATCCTGGCCGGATGGGAAGGGCGACACGAAGAGTCCAGTCGAAATCGCTGTCGGCGTCGTCAGGGGCGGCTGCGAATAGGTCTGGGTGCATGCGGCTGCGGTGAACGCCCCCACTATCAGGACGACGAGCAGGGCTGTGTGCCTAGTCTTGAGCATCCCATCTCCTCTTATTCCTTGACGACGAATCATCGTAGCATATACGGTTCCAGGCGTCAAGCCGCGCCCTTCAACTACTCGTCGCATCCCAATCCCAACAAGATATCGCCTGCGGCAGCCCGAGACTCAGGAGGCCCCGCCAGACTCACGCGTCCCCAAAGTGCACATAGGCCACGTTGCAACTTTGGCTCCGCGGCCAGCGATTGCGTCGATTGCTCGATTGCCCACGCAAGTCCGCCGACCCGCGCCTCGGCTTCCACGAAGGGCAGCCATTCGAATGGATCTTGCGGCGCGAGCCCCCTGCGGTCAGCCTGCAGCCTCAAGTCCACGATGGTTTCCCAATTGCGCAACTGGCGGGCCAGCTCCGCCTTTTCATAGAAGTAGCACCACCCGTGGGGCGGTTCTTGGACGAATGGAGGGCTGGGAGGAGAAACGGGTGCTGCCGGGTTGGTGATTCGGGTCGTGTCGGAAAGCGCGATGGCCGCGGTCACGGCCTCGGGGAGCCGCGAATAGGTGACCGAATCGTCGAATGCTGGATCGAAGACTCGAAGGCATCCGCTCGGGGGAACGTACACGACGATGGCCTGCGAGGTATTGCCGCGGAAAGTCGTCGTCCGGAAAGGCAACTGCATGGGCAGTCCTGGCTGCAGCCCAGGCAGCACCACGCCTCCCAGTCGCTTCTCCGTGTACACCACGGCGTAGGGCAGATACGGTTTGCGCACTTCCTCGGCAAACATCCAGTTGACGGCCGCAGTCATGGATAGATCAGTTTCGTAGTCCAGCGGCATCTGCTGGGTCAATATGGCCGTGTCTGGCTGGAGTCCGGGCATTCGCCACGCGATTTGCCAGTAGATCTCCTGCTGACGCTGCCAGTCCCGCCGGAAGATATTGGCGTTGTAGAACTGCTGCCCAATGCCCATGGCAAGCACGGCGGCGAGGATGCGCATCCGGGCACCGCGGCGGTGAACCAGAAGGTGGAGTATCCCAGAAAGGAAGAGGCTTGCGCCCAGCATCATGGAGATGGTCAGCCGGTCGAAGCTGGATTGGAGGGTCAACGGCAGGCCGGCGGCAAACGATGGTATGCGGCCCAACAGGATTCCGGCCATGCCCGCCAGAACGGCAAGCCATGGTGCTTCGCGCAACAGGCTCTGCGGTCGTTTCGACGTTGAAATCTTGGCGAAGGATGTGGGACCCATATCCAACGGAACGGGAAGCTCAAGACGCGGCAAGTAGAACGCATACAGTATGAAGGAGCCCAGTATTAGGACCAGAGTCAGCAGGCTGGTGGGAGACGGCAACGCCGCGCTCAGCAGGGGAAGGATCTGGAACCACACAAATAGCCCTGCCTTGAGAAACGCATCTGCCGAGGCGCGGGCGAATTCGATCGGCAGCCCAGCCATGTTGGGCATGGTTAAGTCGTAAGAAATGTACGCGCCTGAGGCGTAAAAACGTGCAAGCCAGGCTGCATTGACCAGCCAGATCAGCAAGTAAGGCCACCAGGACCTCAGGGTTGCTTGCAAGCGAGACCCGGGCTGACTGACCGGCGGCGCAAGCGTCGCCCACAAGAACAATCCGCGCAGAATCTCCTGCGTGGCAAAGTACTCCGTGGGGAGGAGACCGACGAGCTGAAACACTATGGCCAGAAGCGTGAGGATGTGCCTCCTCGACGGAAAACGGATCGCGCGAATGCTCAGTGCCAGGGAAAGAAGATAGGCACCCAGCGAAATCCATTCCTGATTGATGTGGGTGTAGGCCACCCAGTGCTGACTGTATCCCGGAAAAAGCAGGAAAAGCAGGGCGGCCGACACGGCAAGATCACGATTGCTCGGCCAGACCTGTTCCAAGGCGTACCAGGCGGCCCACGCAGTCAGGAAGCGGACTACCAACGCCAAGATCTGCCATGCGAGCGGATCCGCAGGCAGAAGGCTCGTCGTGAGGAAGAAGATGGGTCCCAAGAAGGGGCGAAAGCCCAGAAAGGCGGGAATGAATTCGGATGGCCCCAGGAACCGGGCGATCCAGGCGAACGGCCAATCATCCCAGTAGAATCCCAGGAGAGGCAGAAGGAGACCGTACGCCACGATCGTAGTAAGCGCGAATGCCGCGGGCACGGTCCACGCACCGAACCGGACGGTCCTCATTTGGTGATTATACGGTCAAAGCTGCAGTGCTTGGCCGCACTCCCTCGGCGGCCTGTCGGCCGCAAACGTGATGCGATCGCTACTCGTCGTCAGGATCACGCTTTCCATACACGCGCTGAAGGCCTCGGCTGATCTCTTCCTCAGAATGCCGCTCACATGCCACCAGCGGTCGCCGCGCATCTGGGACCTCTTTGCCTCCGGCACTCATCACCTTCAAGCCTACGAAGCGGCCGGCTGAATCGTGGACCACGTAGAGTTCATACAGCCTTCCGCAGACGATGCAGCCGTGCATCTCTCCCCTCGTATGAGAATCCGCCATGGTGGCCTCCTAGCCCCTTTATTGGCGACCATACTGCGCAACCGCGCCGAAGTTGGCCACAAGAGCTGGGCTTCCGTTGTATCCCCGCTGGCGTGCAAGCCCCTGGGCGCTTCGGTATAATCTCCTTCAATGACGAGACCTCGTAGCCTCGCTCAGAAGTTGGGAACGCCGGGTCTCGCTGATTGGACCGGCCCTGGACTGATTCTGGCAGTATGCGTCTTCTGCTTTGGAATTCTGCTTTCACGGCTTGGCTACTTCCAGGACGACTGGCATCACGTCTTTTTTGCCTACTGGGAAGGCGCTGAGGGACTGAAGCGCTTTCTCTTGACGGATAGGGGCCCTTTCGCGTGGCCGGTGTATGCCGGTTTTTTTGGGCTGCTCGGCTTTTCGCCCTCAGCTTGGCACTGGTCCCTCATGTTACTGCGTTTTCTGACCGTTCTGATGTTCTGGCTCTCGGCGCGGATCCTCTGGCCTGGAGCGCGCAGTCTTGCAGCTTGGATTGGCCTCCTTTTCAGCATCTACCCCATTTTCACGCTGCAGCCGCTGGCGGTGGCCTACACACTGCACTGGTCAATGTACCTGGTCTTCATGGTCTCGTTGCTGCTGATGCTCGAGGCTCAGCGCCGGCCGCGACTTGTGCTTGTGCTGAGCGCAGGGGCTCTCGTTCTGGAAGTACTGCACCTGGGCCTGATCGAATACTTTGCGGGTCTGGAACTTGCCCGGCCGCTGTTCCTCTGGATCACATTGCGCCATCTGGAGCCCCGAGACAGACTCAGGCGAACGGCAAGGCTGGCATGGCCGTATCTCTTGATCCTCCTGCTGTACGCGGTCTATCGAAGTTCGTACGGGATGATCTTCGGCTTTGATCGCTTTGGTACTCTGGCGGCGCTGGCAGAGCTGGGCCGGTTGCCTTTCAAGCAGCTGCAGGGCATATTGCAGGTGGCGCTTCAGGACCTGGTGTATGTGATCATGTCCCCGTGGCATGCCGCCGTGGAGCCCGCACTCCTTGATCTATCGCGGCCATCCACTTATCTAATCCTTGGCAGTATGGGCGCTTTCGCCGTGCTGGCCTACTGGGCCATGACCAGAGCAGATCGCAGTCGAGGAGAGTTCACTGGCCCGGGCCAACCTCGGCAAGTTATGATCACAGGGTTCGTGATAGTGATCCTGTCTTTGCTTCCATTCTGGCTTGCTGGCTTCTCAATCTATCAAAAAAACCAGCTTTGGAGCGAGCGGCTGGCGCTTGCCGCAATGCCTGGAGCAAGCATGGTTGTTGTCGGGGGCGTCTTCGCCCTTGTCGGGCGTAGCTCGCGCCGGCACCTAGTCTTGAGCGCCCTGTTGGGTCTGGCTGTGGGTTTGCAGGCCCAGACCGCGCGCAGCTTCCAGGCTTCATGGGACAAGCAGCGTCAGTTCTACTGGCAGCTGAACTGGCGTGCGCCCTCCCTTCAGCCAGGAACACTGATCGTGGCCGACGAGGAGATCCTGTTCTATATGGGTATCTATCCCACTTCCTTTGCGATCAATATGCTCTATCCTCAGCTCACGTCACCACCCTTGGCCAGCTACTGGTTCAACGCCGGATTTGAGCACATGAATTTTGACAAGTTCGCGGCAGGTGACCCGGACCAATTCGAGAAGTACGGAGCCACTTTTGCTGCAGCGGTGGACAATGTGGTGGCGATCACCTTCGAGCCCGGATCAGGCCAGTGCCTTTGGGTGTTGCGTCAAGAAGTCGCGAACGCCCGCGGCCTGAGCCAGGCCGCACAAACCTGGCTTTCCGTCTCTAACGTCACTCGTATTCAGGACCGGCCTCAAAACGCACCACCCCGCGACGTATTTGGAGCAGAGCCTGAACGCACCTGGTGCTATTATTTTGAGAAGGCGGACCTGGCTCGGCAGTATCAGGACTGGGACGAAGTGGAAAGCCTGTGGCAACGGGCACAGGCAGCCGGATTGCGTCCCGAGAATGGCCTGGAACTTCTGCCTTTCATAGAAGCTTCGGCAAGAACGGGGGCATGGCAGGAAGCCCAAGCAATCACCCGACAAGCGCAGGTCATGCCCGACCGTTCAACATCGGCGTTCTGCGAGCTGTGGCGCGAGCTTGCCAGATCCACTGCATATTCAGTCGGCCGGGGCCAAGCGCTCGGCTCCATTCAGGACGATCTCGCATGCGCCCCGTAATGCCTTGCATCAGTTTCTGCGCAATGTCCCCGCCATGACCAAGATCGCTGCGCTTGTGCCCATGCGCCATCACAGTCAGCGGGTTCCCGGAAAGAACTACCGCACTCTGGCAGGGCGCCCACTGTTTCATCATATTCTGGAGTCATTGTTGAAGGTCCCGGAGATAGCAGAGATCTGTGTTGACACCGACTCGGCGATTGTTGTTGAGGGTCTGCGGGAGCACTATCCAGGAATCAGGGTGATCCAGCGCCCGGAGCACCTTACCGCTGATGATGTCTCCATGAATGCAATCCTGGAATACGACGTGGAGCAGGTCAAGGCTGACTACTATTTGCAGACACACACCACGAATCCACTGCTGCGCTTCAGCACGATTTCAGACGCTATCGGTGTGTTTCTGAAGAATCGATCGATGTATGATTCGTTGTTCTCTGTCACACGCTGGCAGACGCGTCTATATGATGAGGCCGGCAGGGCGCTTAACCACGATCCCTCGGGCCTGTTGCAGACGCAAGATCTTTCCCCGATCTTCGAGGAAAACTCTTGCTTGTATCTGTTCAGCAGCACAAATCTGATCAGACGACACCACCGAATTGGAGACCGGCCCTACCTGTTCGAGATCGATGCGGCCGAGGCCTGGGACATTGACGACGAACTCGATTTCGCGATTTGCGACTTCCTGATTGCGAGGACAGAATCGGCAGCACGGCAGATCCCATGAAGCGGCCAAGCC
>DATIPW010000315.1:0-2451 GCA_035471605.1 Anaerolineales bacterium
TCTCATTCGGGCTGTTGTGGAGCGTGGAACCCTGCAAATTGACGCCTTCCACGACGCACCGGGCTGGACAACGGGGGACAAGGCGTTCTTCAACGGCCACTACTATTCGGACAAGGCCATAGGGGCATCGCTCCTGGGCCTGCCAGTCTACTTTGGACTGCATCAAGTCGGCTTCATGCTCCATTTGCCCCTGGCCCCCGAGACTTCGAAGCACGTGCTGACAACGGCCGTGATGGCTACGTCCTTCACTGTGATGGGCTTGGCGGCCTATTCAATAGCGCGCAGGATCAGTCGGAATCCGTGGAAATCACTACTTGCCACTCTGACTCTGTGCTTCGGAACCATGTTATGGCCGTACAGTGCGGTGTTCTATGGCCACCTGCCGGCGGCTTGCTTCCTGATTCTGACGTTCGCCATCCTGATGAGGCTCGGCTCGGATGAAGAAGCAGACATGAGTCGGTTATGGTTCTATGCAGGCCTGGCTGCCGGCATGGCGTTTCTCAGCGACTACACCTCAGCCCTGATTCTGGCTGGTCTCGGAGCCTACGGCGTCCACGTGTTGCGGGCACATGACATAGGCGGCAAGATTCGCACCGCATGGCCAGCAATTCCCGGACTGCTAATTCCTCTCGCACTCTTGTTCGCGTACAACGTCGCCATCTTCGGCCGTCCCCTGGAATTCGGGTACGCCTACGAGGTCGAGGAAAAGTTCCAAGAGATCATGGGTGTGGGCATCATGGGCATCCGCCTGCCAGCGCTCGGGGCCGCCTATCACATCTCCCTTGATCCGAAATTCGGCCTCTTCTGGCTGTCACCCGTTCTGCTTCTTGCGCCTGTTGGCTTCGTGCAGGCGCTCAGGGCGGACGATCACCGCGCAGAGAGTCTTCTCTCAGCATACGCTTTCGCCTCGATGTTCCTGATGAACGCATCGCACGTGGGCTGGTGGGCCGGTAGCACGTTCGGACCGCGCTACCTGCTGCCCGCGCTGCCTTTCTTCATTGTGCCGCTTGCCGCGCTTCCGGATCGTCTCTCGAAGATCTTCTACGTTCTGGGCCTGCTTTCGGTCGCCAACATGCTGATTCCGCTTCTTGGACAGATCCAGTTCACACGACTGGAATTCAAGTCAGATCGAGGCGGTTACTTCGTTGGGGGCGCACCCTTCCACGGGTTCTCGATCCTGCACGAATACGGCGTGCCCCAAATCTCAAGACAGTTGGAAGCGGGACAGCCCGCGTGGACACTGGGCTCGGCCGTCGGGCTGCCGTTTTGGCCCGGGGCCGCAGCATTGTTTGCAGTTGAGGCTGCGTTGATCATGGTGTGGAGGCGGCTGCTCACGCGCGAGCTGGCAAGCGTCCACGTGGAATAGAAGTCTGCAATCGAAGAGCCCGCGCCGCACCGGGGTTTCAACCAAACATTCCAGCAAGGGCCGGGGCAGCCCGTTGGCCGCTGATTCCACCCCCCAGGTGCGCGGTTTCAAGATGACACAGAGCCATGCAAGCGATGGCAAGCCGCTGTTTCGCCGGAGGCATGGCGGCAAGAGCTACGTGCCCCTCACCATTGTGATTCTGGGGGCGATCGTCGCTCTCTTCGCTCTCATCCCTCCAGCGCAATACCCCCTGGGCATCGATCCAGCCAGCGTCATTTTGCCACCGCGCACACCAACCCCGACGGCGAAACCGGCGCCCACGGACGTTCACGGTGGGCGGATTGTGTTCACGTGCGCGCGAGAAGGTGTGAATCAGATTTGCGAGATCGGAGCCGACGGAAGCGGATATACACAGCTCACTGTCGGTGACTCAAACAAGTACTATCCTGCGGTCTCTCGGGACGGAACGAAGATTGTGTATGCAGAGAACCTGTACGACTTGTTCGATCTCTATCTGCTGGATTTGGACCCCGGCGAAGGCGCGGGGAGCGGAAGATGGCGACGGACAAAACTCACAGACACCATCGGGAATGCCTTTTCGCCCAGCTTCTCGCCTGATGCCAGCGAAGTTGCCTTTGCGAATCGCACGGGCCCGGGGCCTGCCTCCATCTGGATTGTTCGAAGCAACGGCGAAGATCCCCACCCAATATACACGCCCCCCCGGGACATTGGAGGCCTGGCTTGGTCACCAGACGGATCCCTGCTGGCGTTTACGATGGCCAGTGACTTGAAGTTCGCGTATGAGATCTACCTGCTCGACCCGAAGCATCCCGGCCAGGCCCCGTCGCAGGTGTCGCACGGGCTCCCGGCCATGGGCGGAAGTGTGTCGTGGTCTCCGAATCAGGCGGATCTGCTGATCTTCGCCGGACCAGCAGCCGCCCGCGAGATCTTCAGGTTGGAACTGGGCAGCGGCCGGACAAGCCAGCTCACCTTTGGGGGCAACAATGCCTCGCCCGCGTATTCACCGGATGGCTTGCACATAGTCTTCAACTCGGTGCGCAGCGGCTCGCAAGCTGACCTCTACA
>DATIPW010000316.1:0-4188 GCA_035471605.1 Anaerolineales bacterium
GCTGGTGCACCTGCATCACGACCTGGAGGTGCGCGACCTGGAGCAGGTCATTCCCTACAAGCGGGCGCGCTCCATCGTATTGAAAAATCCGGATCACATCGTGGTCCTGGAGTGCCCGTGCCGGGCCTCGCGCCCGCAGCCGTGCCTGCCGCTGGAAGTGTGCCTGATCGTGGGCGAACCCTTCGCCAGCTTCGTGCTGGAGCATCACCCGCAGCGCTCCCGGCGCATCACGGGGGACGAGGCGGCGGCCATCCTGCAGGCCGAAGATGATCGCGGCCACGTGCACCACGCCTTCTTCAAGGACGCCATGCTGGAGCGCTTCTACGCCATCTGCAACTGCTGCAAATGCTGCTGCGGAGCCATGCAGGCCCAGCGCAACGGCACGCCCATGCTGACGTCCTCGGGCTATTTGTCCGTGGTGGATGCGGATCTGTGCATCGGGTGCGGCGACTGCGCCGACTACTGCCAGTTTGAGGCGCTCTCCCTGGTGGACGGCATCAACCACGTGGACCGCGACCAGTGCATGGGCTGCGGCGTCTGCCTCAGCAAATGCGCGCAGGGCGCCTTGACGCTGGTGCTGGATGCCTCGCGCGGGACCCCGCTGGAGGTGTGCAGCCTGATGTCCGAGGCGCTGCACATCGACGAATTCGAGCTGGCAACCCCGGTGTGACCCGCGCGCGGCCGGGCACCGCCCTGCAGCAGGCGTTGGCATTGCGCGCCCCACAGGTTGTACGTATACTAGAAGTGGAACGCACACCCACCAGGCTTCGAGGAGGTTTTATGACGAATCGAGTTGGCCTGTGGATCGATCACCAGAAGGCGGTGATCGT
The DNA here is from genome assembly GCA_035471605.1 of Anaerolineales bacterium. Lineage (GTDB taxonomy): Bacteria > Chloroflexota > Anaerolineae > Anaerolineales > Villigracilaceae > Fen-1038. The sequence goes on from DATIPW010000316.1 coordinate 831, forward strand.
GTCCGTCAGCAAGCGGGGGGAAACCGTCAAAAGGATCGAATCGGGGGCAAAGCACGTGGAGTATCGCGGAGCACAGCGCAGCAAGATCGCATACAGCGCACAGTACAGCCAGGGGGACGACCAGCTGGATAAACAGTTCATGCACCAGCTGCACCGATACTACGCGCAGGTCGTCGCGCTGCTTCGGGGAATCGACCGCATTCTGATCTTTGGCCCGGCCGAAGCCAAGTCCGAGCTGAAGCGCCTGCTGGACCGCGAGAAGGGCCCGCCGCGCGAGATCCGGGTGGAGCCCGCCGACCGCATGACCGACCGCCAGATCGTTGCCAAAGTGCGCGGCTATTTCCAAAACGCCGGCCAAAAGAAGTGAGCGCCCGTGGCCTGCTGGGCAGGTCGCTGATCCTGGGCGCGCTCTACGCCGCTGCCCAGATGCTGGTGACCGCCGCCCTCGGAACGCTAAGCGGCCACGCCCCGCCGCTGGAGGAGGGGCTGACGTGGTGGCTGAGCGGAACGCTGCTGGCTCTGGTCCTTGCGCCCTTCATCCGGCGCTCGACCTGGCCCCAAGCGCCGACGATGCTCGCGGTCTGGGCGGCGATCGCCCTCGTGCGCTCGCTGGGGACCGGCCTTGAGGGCTCGATCTTTCGGCCGACAGAGGCGAACCGGGTCGTCATCGGCTCGCTGACCGATGCGGGGGTCGGCCTGCTCACGGCCTGGCTGGCGGTCAGGCTGCTGAGGGGCTCTCAGCCGCGGCCGTCGATGCAGCCATCGCCGCCGCGGACTGCGTGGGGCTGGACGTGGCGCGTGCTGCTGGTGGGGCTGGCCTACGTCGCGCTGTACTTCGTCTTTGGAGCGGCCAACGCCTTCCTGTACACCCTTTCGTTCTATCAAAACAACCCGCAGTATGGCCTGGCCCTGCCGCCGGTGGGCACGATCCTGCTGGCCCAGCTGATCCGCGGACCGCTGTTCGGGCTGGGCGCGCTGATCCTGGCGCGCCTGACGGATATGCCCCGGCGGTGGACGGCTGTCAGCTTGGGGCTGGTTCTTTTCGTGCTGGGCGGCCTCGGTCCGTATGTGGAGACCACTTTTCGCAGCATGCCGCTGGGCTTCAACCTGGCGACCTTGATAGAGCTGTTCTTGCAGAATTTCTTCACCGGCGTCGTGGCCGCCATCCTGTATGGGACGCGGGCAACCGAACCGTCCCAGGCAGCGGGGCCGGCCGTCTGATCCCCCGACACAAAGGAGAATCCGAAATGCTTAGAGACACGGCACGCCAGTGGGTGAACCTGATCGCCATGCTGGCAGCCCTGACCGTCAATATCCTGGCTAACACGCTGCCGCTCAACGGGCTGAACACCGGCGATATCTCGGACCGCTTTCAGGTCTACTTCGTTCCCGCCGGGTATGTGTTCTCGATCTGGGGACTGATCTACGTTGGTTGGATCGCCTTCATCATCTTCCAGTTCCGCCGGTCGCAGCAGGCCAGCCCGCGCCTGCGCCGCCTGGGGTACTGGTTCGCGTGGAGCTGCGTCTTCAACGCGACCTGGCTCTTCTGCTGGCACTATGAACGCTTCGGCCTGAGCGTGCTGGTGATGCTGGCGCTGCTGACCACGCTCATCGTCAGCTACCTGCGCCTGGATGTGGCGCGGGCGCAGGTCGGCACGGCCGAGCGCTGGTCGGTCGACATCCCCTTCGGCGTCTATCTGGGATGGGTGTCGGTGGCGGCCATCGCCAACATCAGCGACTACCTGTACCTGCTGCAGTGGGATGGATTCGGCCTGGCGCCTCAGGCCTGGGCGGTGATCATGCTCGCTATCGCCAGCCTGGTGGGGGTGGTGATGGCGCGCACGCGTCGAGATGCGGCCTACCTGCTGGTCTTCGTCTGGGCCTTCAGCGGCATCGCCGTCAAGCACGCCGGCAGCGCGCTGGTGGAACAGGCGGCGTGGGTCGCGGCCGGGCTGGCGCTGGCGCTGGCTGTGATCAGCCTCGTCCGTTCCAGCCGGGCCCGCGCTGCATGAAGAACTTTGAGCCGCGCTACAACAACCTGCCCAAGACCGAGATCCACTGCCATCTCGAAGGCGCCATCCGCACGCCCACGCTGATCGAAATTGCACGGCAGTACAACCTGCCGCTGCCCGCGTACGAAGCCGCCGAGCTGGACAAGCATGTCAAGGTTTTCGACCAGTGGCGCGATCTGGACGCCGTGCTGGAGGCCTTCGGCATCGCCCAAAACAGCCTGGCTGCGCCCGAGGTCGTGGAACGCATCGCCTGGGAGCTCTTTGAAGACTCGGCGAAGCAGAACATCAAGCTGTTTGAGGTGCGCTTCTCGCCGGACTGGGCCTTCCAGGCGCACAAGCTCGACTGGGATGCGGCACTGGAGGGCATACTGCGGGCCAAGGAACGCGCCGAGGGCGCGTTCGACATGGCCATCGGGTTGATCGCCATCACCTCGCGCGGCCAGGGCGTTGACTCGTGCGCCCGGACCGTCGACTGGGCCATCCGTCATCGCGGCCAGATCCACGGCATCGACCTGGCGGATGGCGAGCGCGTCTACCCGATCCGCGATTTTGCGCCCCACGTGCTGCGCGCCCGCGAGTCCGGTCTCAAGGTCACCATTCACACCGGCGAGGACACGCCGGCGTCTTTTGTCATCGATACCATCCGGCTGGCCAACCCCGATCGCATTGGGCACGGGATCCATATCATCCAGGACCCGGCGGCGATCGAGCTGGTCCTGGAGCGCGGCTTGACGCTGGAGGTCAGCCCGTGGAGCAACTACCTGACCAGCTCCGTGCGGCGCATCGAAGAACACCCGCTCAAGCAGCTGTTTGACCTGGGCGTGCGCGTGACCGTCAACTCGGATGACCCCGAGGTGCTGGATACCAACCTGAACAGCGAGTATCGCATTGCCCATGAAGTCCTGGGGATGAGCTTTGATCAGCTGGCGACATGCAATCGCTACGCCTATGAGGCCTCCTTCCTCCCGGAGGCGGCGCGGGCCGGGATCTGGACCCGGTACTTCGCCTGATGCGCCGGGGCGCGCAGAGCCGGCCTGTATAATCCCAGCGTGCGTTCCCGCTTCCCCGTAACCGTTCACCTGCTGTTCGTGCGCGGCGATCAGATCCTGCTGTCGCGGCGCAAGGACACCGGCTATCGCGACGGCGAGTACAGCGTCCCCGCCGGGCACCTGGACGGGGGAGAGACGGTGCTGGCGGCCGGCATACGCGAGGCGCAGGAAGAGGTGGGCGTGCAGCTGGAGCCGGCCCAGCTTGAGTTCGTGGGCGTGATGCACCGCCTGGAGGATGACGAACGCGTGGACTTCTTCCTGCGCGTGCGCAGCTGGAACGGCGAGCCCTTCAACAAC
>DATIPW010000317.1:0-2126 GCA_035471605.1 Anaerolineales bacterium
CCGGCTGTGGATCGCCCGCATCAATGCGGCGGCGCGCCTGAACGGCATCACCTACAGCCGGCTGGTGGCAGCCATGAAGAAGGCGGATATCAGCCTCAATCGCAAGATGCTGGCGGATATTGCCGTGCGAGATCCACAGGCCTTCGCCGCGGTGGTGGCCAAGGCAAAATAATCAGCAACCCCCCGTGGACGGTGAGGGCAGGTCATTGACCTGCCCTTTTGCTTTTCGGGCGGTAGAATGTCCTCGTGAACGCGACGCTGGCCGAACGGGCGATCGGTGAGGCGCACACTCTGCAGCTGGTCCATGGCGACCTGGTGGCTGAGACCACCGAGGCGATCGTGAATGCCGCGAACGCGCACTTGCAGCATGGTTCCGGCGTCGCTGGCGCGATCCTCAGACGCGGTGGACTCGTGATCCAACAGGAATCGGATGCGTGGGTGCGCGAGCATGGCCCGGTGGCGCACGCCAGGCCGGCCTGGACCACAGGCGGGCAGCTCCCGGTGAAGTACATCATTCACGCCGTCGGGCCCGTATGGGGCAAAGCTGAGCTCCGCACAGACACCAGAAGAGCCGAGGACGAACAGCTTGCGGCCGCGGTCCAGGGTTCCCTGCGCGTGGCGGACGAGTTGGGTCTGCAATCGCTGGCCTTGCCGGCCATCTCCACCGGCATTTTCGGTTTTCCGGTGAAGCGGGCGGCGCAGATCATGCTCGATTCCATCCGGGACTACTTCACACAGAATGCATCCGGCCTCAGGCTGGTGCGCCTGGTGCTGTTTGACGATGCGACGGTCAAGGTGTTCATGGCCGCGTGGGAGCAGCGGCCGTGAAAGAAGGGCTGATCACCTCGCCCCAGAATCCCAAGATCAAGCTGGTGCGGGCGCTGTCTGGACGCACGCGGGAGCGCCGCCAGGCCGGCGCCTTCGTAGCGGAGGGTGTGCGCCTCCTCGAAGAAGCCCTGGCCAGCAACTGGCCGTTTCGCTTTGCCTTGTACACCAGCGGGCTGGGTGAGCGCGGCCAACAGCTGCTGACGCTGATGGCGCAGCGCGGCATTGAGGTCGAGCAGATTTCGAGCAAGCTGCTCAGTGCGATCGGGGAAACAGAGTCATCCCAGGGCATCCTGGCCGTGCTGGCGGACGAAGCGCCTCAGCCGGTGCGCCCGCTCCATTTTGTGTTGATCGTTGACAGCGTCCGGGATCCAGGCAACCTCGGTTCTCTGCTGCGGGCGGCCGAGGCCGCCGGAGTAGATGCCGTCTTTCTGGCGCCCGGGACCACGGATGCCTTTGCGCCCAAGGTGGTGCGGGCCGGCATGGGCGCGCACTTCCGCCTGCCCCTGTACGAAGTCAGCTGGGAAGAGATGCGGACGCAAGTTTCGGTCTACGGCTGGAGCGTGTATCTGGCCGATATGCAAGGGCGCTCGTGCTGGGAAACGGCCTTCCAGACTCCGCTCGCACTGATCATCGGCGGCGAGGCCGAGGGCGCGACGGCACCCGCACGCGCCCTCGCCACCCAAAGCGTTAGCATTCCGATGCAAGGCAAGGCTGAGTCGCTCAACGCCGCGGTCGCGGGCGCAGTGCTGATGTTCGAGGTCTTGCGACAAGGCAGGGCCACGAGCAGGGGGGCAGCGTAGTGCCAGGGCTTTGCGTCTTGTGCCCCGCTTTCTCTCGTGATCCCATCGGCGCATGAAGATCCGCTCCGTCACATACTTTTGCAATCCGAAATATCCGCTGAATGAGTCGGTCATCCTCCGGGCGGGTGACTTCCTGCGCTCGGCCAGGGCCGCCTACGAAGCCGCCGGCTACGAGGTGCAAACCACGCGCCTGGCGACCGTGCCGTTTCCCAGGTTGCTGGGCGAGAAGCGCCTGAAAGCCCTCCCCGCGCTGGCACAGGAGCTGGACCGGATGATCCAGCAGATCGACGTGGGGTATGCCTCGCTGGGTCCGGCCATGCCGCAAGTTCCAGCCAGCTATGAGCTTATTCCGGAAGCCATCGCCGGCACCCGAAACGTGTTCTTTGGCGGCCTGATGACCGACCGAAGACGCGGCCTGGACCTGGCGGCGGTGCGCCGGTGCGCGCAGGTGATCATCAAGTGCGCACCGATCGATCCGAACGGTTTCGCCAACCTGCG
>DATIPW010000318.1:0-10655 GCA_035471605.1 Anaerolineales bacterium
CTGAACGGCAGCCCGGACACCACGTTCATGGCTTCATCCGATACGCCCAGCTCCCGCAGCTTGGCGATGCCGCGCGAGGCGGGTTCAATGTCGTCAAACAGGGCGAGAAGCATCACAGGTTGGGTCATATCTGCACCTGCCTCACTCGATCTCGCTGACGGTTGAAACTTCTGCCTGGCCCACCTTGAGCAGCTTATGGGCCATCTGCCCCTCCTGCACCTCCCAAACCGGGATCAAGGGGATCAGGCGTGAAGCCAGCATGTAGAGCAGAAGGAACAGCGCAATGGTGCCAATCGTAAGGGCAATTTCTATTCCCGGAATGTACAGGCGCCAGGTGAAGGGCATGCGGTTGACCGAGAGGCCGATCGGGATGATGACGTAGCGCTCCAGCCACATGCCGATGTTGATGATCACACCCACACCGGCGAGAAGCCACGGTGTGCTGCGCCATTTCCGGTTCCAGAGGATCAACCACGGCACCGCCACGTTCAGGATCAGCATGGCAAGCCACAGGATGCCCAGGGGGCCCTTCTCGGTGAACTCCTGAAAGAGCTTCTCCCAGCGGTCACCGCCATACCACATGACCAGGTAGTCATTGAAGTAGAAGTAGGCCCAGGCCATGGAGACAATCAGCATCAGCTTGCCGATCAGATTGAAATGCTCGGAGCGAATGAAGTAGGTCATGTTCTTCATGGTCGATCGGACCAGGAACAAGACGATGGCAACGGCGGCCATACCGGAGTGCAGCGCCCCGATGACGAAGTACGGGCCGAAGACGGAGGAGGACCAGCCCGGGCGCATGGCCATGGCAAAGTCCCAGGAAACGATGGTATGCACCGAGAACATCACCGGGATGATGGCGAAGGCAAAGATGTTCATGGCGGTCGTGAGGTTCTTCCATTCTCCTTCCGTGCCCCGGAAACCCAGGCTGGCGATGCGGTAGGGGATCTTGCGCCAGCCCGTCATGCGATCGCGCACCATGGCCAGATCGGGGATGAGCGGCAGGAAAAGGTACATGGTGCTGCACAGCAGGTAGGTATTGATGGCCAGGAAGTCCCACATCAGCGGGGAATGGAAATCCGGCCACAGGCCGCGCTCATTGGGGAAGGGGAACATCCAGTGTATCAGCCAGACGCGGCCCAGATGCATGAAGATGCTGGCACCGGCCTGGACCAGCCCAAAAGTGGTCATCAGCTCGGCGGCGCGGGTGAACGGCCGGCGCCCCTCCACCTTCATCACGCGCAGGATGGCGGAGATGAAGGTGCCGGCGTGGCTGATACCGATCCAGAAGACGGTGTTGACCAGGAAGATTCCCCAAAAGACGGGGCGGTTCACGCCGGCGACGCCCAGCCCTTCGGCGATCATGTAGCCCCACGCATAGAAGAAGCACGTGGCCACCAGAACTACAAGCACCGCCACCGCCGCGTAGTAGCGCCAACCGGCGGTATGCATCGACTCCAGGATCATGGAATTCATCTCGCCGCGCGGGCGAGGATCATGCATCAGATGTTGGCGCGGATCGTCATGCTCCGGCGCGTGCGGCCGGGCCTGTGGTACGGACTTAGCCGCGATCGACATCGGATTCTCCCTTCAGGTACGTCACGCGCGGAAGGATGCCGAGCTCCTCCAGGTGGTGGTAGCCCCTGGAGGCTCGAGCCGCCTGGCTCACGCGGCTCTCGGGATCGTCGATCCGTCCAAAGGTGATGGCGTCCGCGGGGCAGGCTTGGGCGCAGGCGGTCACCATCTCGCCGTCCTCCAGCTCCCGGTTTTCGGCGCTGGCGTGATCCTCAGCCTGGCGGATGCGTTGGATGCAGAAGGTGCATTTCTCCATGATGCCCCGCCGGCGCACGGTCACGTGGGGATTCAATTGGTTCTGAAGCGTGACTAATTCGGGCCGACGCTGCGCATCGGTGTAGTCCCGCCAGTTGAACGTGCGCACCTGGTAGGGGCAGTTGTTGGCGCAATAGCGCGTACCCAGGCAGCGGTTGTAGACCTGAAGGTTGATGTCGTCTGCTGCGCTGTGCACGGAGGCAAACACGGGACAGACCGGCTCACACGGTGCTTTGTGGCACTGCTGACACAGCATCGGCTGGTACGGGGTCATCTTGACTTCCGGGAAGCTGCCTTGCCAGAAGCGCTCGATGCGGATCCAGTGCAGGCTGCGCCCGTAGGCCGCATCCTGCTCTCCCACGAACGGGATGTTGTTCTCCATGGCGCAGGCCGCGACGCAGGCCTGGCAGCCTGTGCAGATATCCTGGTCGATAACCATCCCCCAACGACCTCCGAGGTCTTCCTCAGAGGTATTCGTGAACATCGGTAAAGTCAGATCGGTGGATGACATCCAGTACCTCTTCTCGTGCTACCGGGCATCAAAGCCGTACACACCCAGGGCGCTCTCCAGCCGTGCCAGTTCTCGTCGTCGGCCGGTTTTCTCAATCCGCACTTTCATGCTGCCGAAAGCCAGGTCGCCAGCCTGATTCAGGCGCGGCCCCAGAACGTCCAGCGGGTTGGCGCCGCGCTGCGCGGCGAATTGTCCGTAGACAGCATGCCCCTGTCCAAACGGCATGGCGACGGTATCAGGGCGTATGCCGGGATAGCGATAGACCGTGGCTTCCACGGAGCCGTTCGAAGAGATGAGCCGCACCAGATCCTGGTCCTCAATCCCCAGCCGGTCGGCCGTTTCCGGATGGATCTCGATCCAGGTATTCCACATCACCGTCGTGGTTGGATCGGGTGTTTCCTGCAACCAGGGTTTGTTGGCGCCGGCCTCGCCCAGGATGGGCGAGACAAAGGGCAGGAAGTAGAACTCGCCCTCGCCATCGAACGCCGCCGGGGTCGCATCGAGGGTCCGGCTCAATGCGTCGGGGGCGTCCGGGAGGGTGCGCCGGTCATCCGTGCTCCACCAACCCCCGTTCTGCTGGAAGTAGGCGGTGAAGGTGTTTATCTCCGGAGCGGTGAAATGGCCGCCGGCGTCAGGGAGCAGGCGCTCCAACCTGTGTTGGATGAAAGCCAACTCATCGGCATAGGGCAGCGCTTCGGCCAAGTTGCCGGAGGCAAGCGCGGCCGCGGCCAGCAGCACATCCACCGTGGCCTTGGAATTGAAGATAGGCGAGACGACGGGCTGGCTGCCCGCAAGTACCGCGGAACCGGTGCCGTTCACCACGTTCTGATACCCCCAAGACTCAAGGCCCTGATGGTCCGGGAACACATAGTCGGCCTGCAGCGCTGTCTCGTCCGGGAACGTGGCAAACGAGATGACCTGCTGGACTTGCGACAGGGCGTCCTCGAAGCCCAACGCGGCGGGCAATTCGAAAACGGGGTTGGCCCCGTGAATGAACAAGGTTTTGACCTGGCCGGAATTGAGCCGCCCGATGAACGTCTGCAATTCCTGCACGCTTGCCGGCGCGTGAGCCGCATCCGTCAGCGGGGTCGCCGAAGAGAGCGACACCCCCCCGGGCCGGCCCAAGCCGCCTACCAAAGCGTTGAGCGCCAGTACCGCTTCCGCCGTCTGCAGTCCGGTGCTCTGTCCCAAAGCCGCTCCACCCGGGACAGCCAGGGCGCGCCCGGCTCGGGCGAACATGTCCGCGAGTTGAGACAGCTTTTCGGGGGAGATATCGGCGGCGGCGGCAGCCACTTCCGGATCCGCGCCGGCGAAGGCCGGGGGCACGGGCACACCGCGGATTTCTGCCACCATCCGGCCCAAGGCCAGGACAACTTGCGCTTCGCTTCCCGGCCGGAGGGCCACCCATTCGTCGGCCATGGATCCCGTCTGAGACATGCGCGCTTCGAACTGGACCATGTGGCCACGACCCCGCGGATTGCGCTGGCGGAAACGGGCGAATTCGCGCGTCTGAGCCACCGGTGATATCCAAGTCTCCAGGAAATTGGCGCCGAAGGAGAACACCAAATCGGCCTCGCCCATATCAAAGAAGGGGAGTCGCGCCGTCCCCAAGACGCGCTCGGCCGCGCGCATTAGCGTTCGGCGTGACTCGAACATGCCCAGGGCCCCAAAGCGGATGGGAGCCGGCGCGCCGATGGCGCTGGTCAGCTGCGCGACAAGGTCAAACAGGTGATCGGGAGCCATGCCCAGCAGAAAGGCGACCTCGTCGGGCTTGGTTGAATGAATGGCCTCCGATACCACCTTGACTGCGTCCAGCCAGGTGATCTCCTGGAAGCCGGTCCCCTTGGCGGAGGACCATGTGTCTGCCCCGCGAGTATGTCGGCCGGGATTCTGCACCCGATCCGGATTGTAGAGGCCTTGGAGCGTGACCTGGCCCCGCGCACAGGTCTTCCCCAAGTTCACCGGATTGAGCTTGTTGCCCTCGACTTTGATGGCGCGCCCCTGCATGGTGCGTACCACCAAGCCGCAGCCCGCAGAACACTCGCGGCAAGTGGTGGCGTAGTACGTGCTCTGCCCGTTGTAGGTGTACTCGGGCATCCGGGTGTAGGGTTCGCGGATCACATAGCGTGAAGCGGGGCCGCAGCCGGTTAGCACCGCGGTGGTGGCCGCGCCGGCGCCAGCCAGCCTGAGAAAATCGCGCCGGGAGATGGGTTGGGTCATTGACGTTCCTTTCGGCCGGCCGGATTTCCGCTGCTGGAGGGCCAGGCGCGCCGGGCAAGGGATTGCACGTGCATGACTAGTAGTGGCATGTGCCGCAGTCGGTGAGCTTGGTCAACAGCTCCGGGTTGTCCTGCGCCCTCTCGCGATGGCACTTCAGGCACCAGCCCATGTTCATGAGCTGGGGATTCTCATAGACCGTCATCTTGCTCACGTCGCCGTGGCACGTTTCGCAGTTCAGTCCTGCGGCCACGTGCGGTCGATGCGGGTAGTGCACGTAGTCCGGAACCTGCGCGACCGGCACCCAGGGGATGGATTGGTTGTTCTGGACATAGTCGCGGAGTTTGGGCAGCTCGGTGCCGCGCACCGCAATCTGCTGATGGCAACCCCAGCACTTGGTCTGGGTGGGAATCCCTGAAGACGGACTGCGCAACGCCCCGGGATGACAAAAAAGACATTGCAGGCCCAGGCCGATATGCAGCCGGTGTGGAAACTCAATCGGTTGGCTTGGAGGCCTCTGCGTCAGTGCTATTCCCCAAACCGAAGCGCTCAACACGGCCAGCGCCGCGATTGCCACTCCAATCCGCCCCAGTGGCTGGCCCGCTGCATCAAGGATCCTCTTAAGCATGAATGCTCCTGCTGGTTGATGCGTGGTTTGGCTCGTACTACCGGCGCAACCAGGCAATTTCCCCGGCCACGGGCGGCATTATACTGCAAAAGATTCCGAAGCGCACCTTATCGATGAAATTTGCCGAGGAACGCCATGATATACTGCCGGCGTGCAACGCGGCCGCCTGTCCGCACTCATCGTTCTGATGGTGGTCATCCTGACCACAATGTTCGTGCTTGCGAATTCCGTCTCCGGTCTTGAGCGCTCAGCCGGCGCGATTTCGCCGTCGACAGGGCATTTCCAGAATCCAACTTCCGAACCGACCGAAGCTGACGCCTCGGTGGCCGGCTCTACCGATGGCATCGTATGGATGGGGATTGTGATCACGTTGATCGTGGTTGTTCCGCTGCTCGCCAACCGGGCGCTCTGGTCGCGTTCCGCCTGAGGCGGGAGGCTGAGAGCGCTCACTGCGCGCCCCGGGTGCCCGTCCACTCAGTTGCGGCCGCGATCCGCTCCCCCAGCGGGGGATGCGAATGCAGCATCCATACCACCCATTTTTCCGGCTCGACTTCGCTGAGATTCTGATTCGCGAGACGCACGAGGGCGGAGGCGAAGGCCTCATTCCTTCCGGTGACTTGCAATGCGTAGCGGTCTGCCATGCGCTCCCGCCAGCGGGAGACCGCGTTTTCCAACGGCATGGTCACCACGGCATAGGCCCCCAGAACCAGCGCCAGTGCCGGCATGGCCGCCGGATCGCTCACGCCGGCGAAGCCGAAGGCGACCACCGCTTGCTTGAGCACTTCTGAGGCAAGATACAGTCCCCCAAGCGTCGTGAGGGTCCCAAACAAGACCAGCACCAGTATGTCGCGGTGCACATGGTGCCCGAGCTCATGGGCGAGCACGGTCTCGATCTCATCGGCGGTGAACTCGCTGATCAGCGTGTCGCCCAGGATGATGCGCCGGGTCCTGCCCATCCCGGCGAGCGCCGCGTTGGCTGCCTTGGTCCGCCGCGAAAGGTCAAACTTGTACACGCCCTGCACGCGGGTGCGGGCCTTGGCTGCAAGCCGCAAGAGGCGCTGCTCAAGGTCCTGGTGCTCCAGACCTAGAGGGATGTACCTGTTGAAGAGAGGCATCACCAGAACGGGTGCCAGGTTGACAAGCAGTACATTGAAGATCAGCAGGCCGCCGGCGGCCCACAGCCACCACAGCGAGCCCGCCGCGCGCAGTGCGAAATACAGTAGCTCAAGAAGCAGCAACGCTAGGGGCGCGCCCACCAGCAGTGCCTTTGCCTGGTCACCCAGCCAGCCGCGCAGGGTCTGCGTGGACTGGCCGAATCGGTGAGGCAAGATGAAGCCTGCCAGAAAGCTGAGCGGCAGATCGACCAGCATCAGGATGCCGCCGAACACCACGAAGACAGCCGGGACAAGCAGCCAGGGATTCCCGAACGGACCCCACAGGTCGACGAGCCACGTACGCAGGGATGTCCCCCAACCGAACAAGAGCCAGATCCCCGTGTAGCCTGCGCTCAGCAGCAGGCTGATGAGCCACAGGCGGCGGGACAGCCGCGCGTAGACGCGGGCCTGCTGCTGGCGCTCCTCGTTCACAGCTGTCATCGCCCCGTGGCTCCCAGGCGATCCGCCGCCAACCGCGCCATCACCTGCGTTGCAGGAAGCACTTCCCCGTAGGATCGCAGCGCTGCCAGGAAAGCTCCCTGCACATGGGCGGCAGGGATGCGGGTGTCATCATGGACCAGATCGCGGGTGGCGCAGGCGTCCGCCACGACAATGATCTTGAAGCCCAGGTCGGCCGCGGCCCGGGCGGTTGCCTCCACGCACATGTGGGTCATCATGCCAGTGATGACCAGCCGCTCGATCCCCTGGGTGCGAAGCATTTCCAGCAGTTGCGTATCCCGAAACGCGTTGGGATGGTGTTTGATGACCAGCGGCTCGCCCTCGAAGTGCGCCACGGCGTCGTGGATGTCGCTGCCCGCGTCTCCGGGCAGGAGGAAGGTTGCTCCGGGTTCGATCGAAGCATGCTGGATGTGGACGTGATACAAGTCGTGCTCGCGGAAGCACTGCAGCAGTTCGCGGGCCACCCGGGCGGCCTCCAAGGGACCGACGAGCTCCATCTTGCCGCCGGGGAAGTAGTCGTTTTGAATATCAACCAGAAGCAGAGCGGTCTTCACTGGGTATTCCTTCCCTGCTACTTCCGGCCGAAGTCGGCCGGGTTCTCGCCCCAGGCACCGGTATCCCATTTGAGGATCGCCGGCCGGGCCTCGCCTGCAGGGCCTGAAGACAGCAGGCTTGGCAGGTCAGATTCGGCGCGGGCGATCATGGCAAACAATCTGCGATTGGCCGCGGTGCGTTTCAGCTTGGTATTGCACTTCCCGCGCCGGATCCACGCGATGGCATTGGAAGAATCGGAGTACACAGGCTGCCCCTTGCGGCCGCGTCTCAACCACCGCAGCGCATCGACAATAGCCAGGAACTCACCGACGTTGTTGGTACCCTCGGCAAATGGCCCGGCCCGAAAGACTTGCCTGCCCGTTTCCGTATCCACCGCGCGGTATTCGAGCCAGCCGGGTGAGCCTGAGCAGGCCGCATCCACCGCGACGCTGGGCAGTCTGGGCCGGCGGGTGCTGTGCTTCCGCTTGGCGGGCGCAGCGGCGCCCTGGTAGTGCTCTTGCCCGGCGGCGAGTGCGGCCCTGGCCTGGGCAACAGTGGAGAAGGCCTTGTATGCTGCCCCTGGGAAGCCCTTAACCTGCTTCTCGCACTCGGCCCATGAAGGAAATATCCCCCGCCGGCGGCCCTTCCAAACGACATAGTACTTCGACGGCACCACGCGGCGATTGTACGCTGAAAAAGAAGGCGGGTGCGCTGAGTGACGAATCAGTCCGGCAGGAAGCTCGCGAACCTATTCGGAGCCGAGGGCTGGCGGAGGCGCCGTGACCTGCGAGGAGGATATGCCTGGCTACCGGCCCTGCCGCCGAAGCGCGATCGTTTCGCGAATGGCGGTGGTGGTGAAGAACCACAGTAGCAGCAGGCCAATGCCGGCCACAAACACGTCGTAGGGGCTGATGACCAGCGGCCGGCCGAGCCATACCCCGAGCGTGAAGCTGCGCAGCCCGCCAAAGTACATCCAGGTGTTCAAGATGATGGCCAGCACGCGCACTTCGGTGGGGCCCAACTTTCCATAGGAGATCCTGAATTCTCCAGCCACCGAGGTGCGCACGTAGACGAGCACGGAAAGCAGCAGGTAGGCGATGAGAGCCAGGCAGGCAATGTCAAAGCGGACGTAGGGCGTCAGGCCCAGGCCCAGAAAGATCATCGCCTCGGTGATGGCGTCCACCGTGTGGTCCAGGAAGAAGCCGTAGATGGGGCGCTCAATGCGCCGGTGGCGCGCCAGCGTGCCATCCAGGCTGTCGCCGAACCAGTTGACGACATAGCCAAAGGTCGCCAGCCACAGGAAGCCGGGATTCAATGCGCTCAGTCCGTAGCTGACCATGATACCGAAAGCAGCCACAACGCCGACAGCGGTGCAGCGATCGGGAGTGATCCAGGGCGGCGCGTGCGCGGCCAGCCAGCGCAGGGCCGGCCGCTCCAGAGGGCCCAGCAGGATGTCGTTCACTCTTTGGTGTTCGGAGATGTTGCGCATTGGGCGCCCCTCGAGGTACCGCAAAAGGGATGCTCTGAAGCCCGCTAAAAAAAGACGAGCTCGGTGGCGGAGGGCCAAACCGGCCGCGGCACGGACCACTGCCGCGGCGCCATGCGGATGAAGGCCTCCGCCCGGAGCAGGACTGCCTCGGCATTGCGAAGCGCTGCGCCATCCGGGTCGCCACCGCCGATCATTTCAACCGGCTCCGAAGCACGCACATGATACCGGCAATCGGCCTCCCACGTGGCCGCCAGGACCACGACAGGGACGCGGGCCCTTGCCGCCAGAAGGACGTGATGCAGCGGAAGGGCCGCGGGCCGGCCGAAGAACTGCGGCCGCAGCCGCGCATTTGAGACCGGGTGGTCGATCCCGGTCACGACCGCGCCGCCGTGCTGCAGGTGCCGCAGGGCCTGCCGCAGACCACCGATGGTCGCGGGCACGAGGTTCATCCCCATCTGCCTGCGCATCTCGTACTCGGTGCGGCGGCCACCGCGCGGGTCGGGAATGGTCAGGACCAGGGGCCGGATCGCTTGCCGACAGAACCAGCGCAGGAGCAGGTCAAAGCTGCTGAGGTGTATACCGGCCAGCACGACTCCAGCACGGCCAAACGCGGGTCGCCGCATGAGTTCTTCGACGGCCCCTTCCAGCACAACCAGCCGGCCGGCGGATCCCAGGTCGCGCAGGTAGTGATAGAGGTCGAATATCGAGCGAGCCGAATGGCCGAGAGTTTCGCGGACGGCTTGATCAAGCGCGGCCGGCGAACCGTCCTCGCCCAGCAAAACCGCCTGATTGGCGCGCACTGCCCGGACGACCGGAGAATTCCGCTGCCGCGCGATCTGGTCGGCGATGAAGTCAGCCAGACTATAGCCCCATGGCGGCGGAATCCTGCCGGCCAGGCGTGAGAACAGGCCTATGGCCAGGGGACTGTTGGTGATCGCCTCCACTGTGAGCGCCATGATCACGACTTCCTAGGAGCCGGATTGCGGCCTCCTGACAAGATGCGCGCGCTTCTCCGCAGACGGCGGGCAACGGTCCTGCTGGCAGGCCTGAGCGGGGCCCAAGCGCTATCCCAGCATGACCCTGGGCCGATACTGCAGCGCCTCCGCCAGATGCATTTGCTGGATGTGCTCGCTGGCAGCCAGGTCGGCGATGGTCCGTGCCAGCTTGAGGACGCGATGGTAGCCGCGGGCCGAGAGATTCATTTGGCCCATCGCTGCCCGCACCAGGGTCTCCCCGGCTGCGTCCAGTTTGCAGTGCTGCCGTATGTCCCCGACGCGCATATCAGCGTTCGTCAGGAGCGCCGGCGGCCGGCCGCTGCGCTTTGCCCCAGCATCCGGATTTCCGGCGCCGTCAAACCGGCCGCGCTGCCGCTGGCGGGCCGCCTGCACGCGAGCCCGAATCATTTCGGAGGCCTCCCCCAGCCGGTCATCGCTGAGCTTCTGATACTCGACGCGAGGCACGTCGACGTGAATGTCGATGCGGTCCAGCAGCGGCCCGGAGATGCGTTTCTGGTACTTGGTCACCGCCGAGGGCGCGCAGGTGCAGGCCTTAAAGGCATCCCCAAAGTAGCCGCACGGGCACGGGTTCATCGCGGCCACCAGCATGAAATTGGCGGGGAAGGTCAGCGAGCCCTGTGCCCGGCTGATGGTCACGACCTTGTCCTCGATCGGCTGCCGCATCACTTCGAGGACCCGCGTCCCGAACTCCGGCAGCTCGTCCAGGAACAGCACACCACGGTGCGCCAGCGAGATCTCCCCCGGATGCGGCCAGTTGCCGCCGCCCACCAACCCGGCATGGCTGATGGTGTGGTGAGGCGCGCGGAACGGCCGCGTG
>DATIPW010000319.1:0-4686 GCA_035471605.1 Anaerolineales bacterium
CTGGGACGACGCTTCTATTCGTTCGGTGTGCTGGAGCGCCAGTTGCAGGACCTTCTACAATCAATCACGGGAGAAGATCCGCGAGACTGAACAATGGACGTTGCCATCCTTCATCATGCGGCGAATCCGATACTTGGTGGCGTGGAAAACGTGATGCGGGCACATAGTCGCCTGCTGGCCAAGGCGGGCCATCGCGTGCGGATTGTGGCCGGTCGCGGCTCACAGGTCGACCCCGACGTGGAGTTCGTGAAAATTCCGTTGGTGGATTCGCAGGCGCCCGAGGTCTTGGCCGTCAAGCCGGCGCTCGATTCGGGGACGGTTCCGCGCGAATTCGACCGTCTGACCTCCGAAGTGGAATCACGACTGGCGGAGGGTCTGCGCGGTACCGAGCTGGTCTTCGCGCACAATGTGTGCTCGCTCAACAAAAACCTGGCTCTGACGGCAGCCCTGCTCCGGCTTTCCGAGAAGCAGGCATCGCCCCGGCTGGTGCTCTGGCACCATGACTTGGCATGGACGACGCCGAGGTACCGGTCTGAGCTCCATCCTGGATACCCTTGGGATCTTCTACGGAGCGACTGGCCTCGGGCGGTGCAGGTTACGATCTCCGAGTTCAGGCGCCGGGAACTCGCAGATCTGCTTCGTGTGCCCACGGACCGGATCCGCGTCGTCCCCAATGGGATCGACGTCACCGGCTTCCTGGGAATCGGCGCCGAGGCCGGGGAGATCGTGCAGAGGTTCGCACTCCTGGAGGCGGCACCCCTGCTGCTGCTCCCCGTCCGAATCACCCGCCGCAAGAACATCGACTTGGCCCTGCAAATCCTTCAGCAGCTGAAGAAGAAACATGCTGACGTGATGCTATTGGTCACCGGCCCGGCGGGACCTCACAATCCAGCCAACCGGGAGTATCTGGACAATCTACTGGCCCTGAGAAAATCCCTCAACCTCGAAGACCGCGCCGTTTTCGTCTCGGCCGCCAGCGGACGGGCGATCTCGGACGAAGCCCTTGGCGGCCTATATCGCCTTGCAGATGCCCTCATCCTGACTAGCACCGAGGAGGGGTTTGGGATTCCCATCCTGGAGGCTGCTCTGGCTGGCATCCCCTGCTTCTGCCCGGACATAGCGCCGCTTCGCGAGCTCGGCGGAGAGGACATACACTATTTTCCTCCAGGAGCGGATGCGGCGCTGATGGCGGAGCAGATGAGTGCAGTTTTCAGCGTGAGCAAACCCTACGTGCTTCGCAAGCGGGTGTTGCGTGAGCACACCTGGTCGCGCATCTACGCAGAACACCTGCTGCCATTGTTGAAAGAGGCGCGGCAATGAATCGCCGCTATTCGACCCGGCTGTTTCGAAAGGTCATTGTTCCCGTGGTGCATGGTGCACCCTCGGACACCGCCATCAAAGTGGCCACGATGATCGTCGACGCAGAGCAAGTTCTTTGTGCCGGTCTTGTCAGCATCCCGGAGCGAGAATCACTGAGTTCTGCCGCCGTGCCCGCGCGTCTGCTGCGTCAGACACTTCAGCGGCTGGCAGAATCGCGCCGCATCCGTGCATTTGATCGGATCCAGGTCTCACATCAACCTTGGGCCGAACTGGTACAACTTGTAGAAGCTCAAGGTTCTGATCTTCTGGTCTTGGCGACCAGCCAGTTGTCAATGCTTCAAGTGACGGCAGCCGAGGTCCTGCGCAGCCCGCCTTGCGACATCGTCCTTGCAGGCGGAGACTTCGAAGAAAGGCCGGGTGCGGTGTTGTGTGCTCTGCGCGGTGGCCCCTACTCGGAACTGGCCCTGCGTCTGGGACTGGCAATAGGGCGTACCAGCCGTTCACAGTTGACAGCTCTCCATCTGGCTGGCACTGCAACGGCTTCCTTTGAAGAACCGGCATTCAAGGGAGTCGATAGAGTATTGCGGAACCTGCCTCAGGTCGAGCGCAAGTACGTAAGAACCGACGATGCCGCTGCCGGGATCCTTGAAGCAGCAGCCGCCGCAGACGTTCTGGTCGTGGGCGCGACGGCGCACGCGCCAGACACAGCCATCTCCATCGGGCACGTCGCCGAGACAATCCTAGAACGGCGTACAAAAGGGGTCCTGGTCGTAAAGTCCAGCCGGCCCTTCCCGGCGAACATCAATAGTGAGAGCGCGGGCCAAACAGCGATCTCGGTCTTGGTGGACCGCTGGTTTGCGGAAAACACCTATCATGCGGCCGAGTTCGACAACTTGGAACGCCTCCTGCAGGTCAAGCGGCAGAATGACCTTACAGTAAGCCTCGCCTTGCCTGCACTGAACGAAGAATCAACGATCGGGAAGGTGATACAGACTCTCTCCGGGGAGTTCATGAAGCGCGTTCCGCTTGTGGATGAAATCCTGCTCGTGGATTCCGATTCTTCCGATCAGACTCGCGAGATTGCCAGTGGCCTGGGCGTCCCGGTGCATGTTCATCAGCGTGTGCTGCCGAGGCACGGGGCCCGTGCCGGCAAAGGCGAAGCACTTTGGAAGAGCCTGTTCCTTGCGCGAGGCGATATCGTCATCTGGATTGACACCGACATTGTTAACATCCACCCGCGGTTCGTCTACGGGCTTCTTGGCCCGCTCATCACGCATCCCGAGATCCAGTTTGTCAAGGGCTTCTATCGCAGGCCCCTAAAGGTCGACAACAAACTTCAGGCCGGGGGAGGGGGTAGAGTGACTGAGTTGACGGCCCGCCCCTTGCTCAACCTGTTCTTTCCGGAGCTCTCCGGGATCATTCAGCCGCTCTCCGGAGAATACGGCGGACGCCGGGCCGCCCTGGAGCAACTCCCCTTCTCTTCGGGCTACGGGGTAGAAATCGGCCTGCTCATTGATCTCTTCGAGCGATTCGGATTGGGGGCCATAGCTCAAGTGGATCTTCAGGAGCGGATCCACCACAACCAGCCTCTTGAGTCACTCAGCAAAATGTCCTTTGCAATCATTCAGACCGTAATGCGGAGAATCGAGAAGCGCTACGGCATCACGATGGTGGAAGATGTCAACAAGACGATGAAGCTGATTCGCTACGGACAGCAGCGACTGCTGCTGGAGGTGGATGAGATTGCGGAACTGGAGCGGCCACCCATGATCGAAATCGCCGAGTACCGCGGGCGATCTCACACTTGGCCGGCCCAGGCATCTGAGGATGCGGCTAGCCCTACTTCTGAGCAAAAGTCTCGATAAGCAACTTGAAGTTCCCTCCAGCGGGGTAGAGGATCGGACAAGTGGTTCCCCGGCGACGGTACTCAGCCACCTTCTGACGCGCCTCGTCGGGCGTGCCCGAAGCGGTTATCCTCTCCACCAGTCGGTCTGGAACCAGGTGCTTTGCCTTGTTGATTTGCTCCTTGGTGGCGGGCCAGCCCAAGATCGACCGAATTCGATCGATCACATCTTGCGATACGCCGGAGGCCTTCGCAATGTGAGGTTGCTGTGCCAGGTACTGACACAGCAGCATCTTGGTCGTGTCAATGGCAGCATCACGATCGGTATCCACTGAACAGACCACAAGTTGAGGGCGATCGAACGTCTCAAGAGCGCGGCCCGACTTTCGGAGGCCCTTCTCGAGGAGCTCCAGGGCGCGATCGTTGTATTCGGGAGGCACGCAGTAGTTAAGGACGACGCCATCCGCTATCTCACCGGTCAACTCCATCATCAGATCGCCAGTGGCGCCGATCATGATGGGAATGTTCCTGGGTTCCCGGCGACCATGCACCACGTCCAGCTCTATTCCCCTAACCTGATGAAATTCACCTTGAAAAGTTACCTGTTCCATCCTGAGCAATCGCCGCAAGACGTCGACTGTCTCCCGCATGGCAGCCGTGGGCTTTCGTCGGTGGATCCCGACATTGCTGGCGAGCGGATCCCACCAAGCGCCAATCCCGCAAATGATTCGGTCGGGAGCCAAATCATCCAGCGTGAGGAATGTGGCCGCCAGCAACCCAATATTGCGTGTCCAGTTGTTGATCACGCCTGAGCCGACCTTGATGCGTCGCGTGACGGCTGCATAGGCTGCCATGGGGACAATCGCATCGCGCACCAGTCGGGATTCGGCCTGCCAGACGGCTTCAAACCCGTTCTCTTCGGCGTATTTTACGTACTCAAGACCTTCTGTGAGATCGTGGGAGTCTTGCAGGTACAGAGCTATGCGTTCCAATGGATAATACCTCTCCCGCCACGCGCCGGTCAGGTGCTGGGCGGTTTCTTTCGGCGAGTTCCGCTGATCTCGGACGGGCGATTGGAAAGCCACGCCACTTCGTGGCCCAGCTGGATTATACCTGACACGTGCCGCTGCAGATGATCACCCCTACGCGAAGGGCCGTGCCAGCGATGATGCTGGGCATCTTCAGGCGCCTACGGGACACCCTTGAGTGGATTCTTAGGAGACTTTGGGGAGCACCGGGTAGACCCACACCTAGCGGGATGCTTTGCGCCTGACCGTCACTGAGCCCCGGCTGCCGTGGTGAAGCCAGGGGCTGCGCCTAGCAACTAGGGAAGGCGGCTGCCGCCAGCTTTGCCACTTCACTTACCGATGGATATCATCAGGAAATGGATGCGCGCGGGGATACACCCCTGCGGCATTGCGGTTCTCGCTCGCTACCACTGGCTGGGCAAGAGCCATCGGTGCGTTCCAAGGCGCCCGCCGGATAGGCCAGCACCCCAGATCACAGGGACCACTGGGAAGCGT
>DATIPW010000320.1:0-2513 GCA_035471605.1 Anaerolineales bacterium
AAACCGCTGCCTGCAACAAATGATCTTCGATCGAAGTGGCCGCAGAGAGTGCTTAGCCTGTCATTGCTGTTGCTCTTCTTTGCCATACCGCACACGCTGGAGGACTTTGCCACGGGCCAGCCGGCAAAGGCGGACGTTCCCGGTCCGATCCTCTCCTTGGTGGTCTCAACCGTGATCGCCCTGCAGGCGCTTGGGCTCTTCTGGCTGGGTCAAAACCATCGGCGGGGACTCTTTGTGCACGCGGGCATTGGCCTGTTCTGGCCCATTGCGTCCGGAGTGGCCCAGCTGCCGGCCATCCTTGGCGGCGCACCCTACCGGTCAGGCGCCATTTCCATTGGCTACGTGGTGGGCCTGATCGTCGTGGGCCTGCTGCTGGCCATATCCTCGATCACTGCCTTGAGGGGTGGCGCGGGCCCACGCAACCCCTGACGATCTGACTGGCAGAGGATCCGGGCAGCGGCGGGGGCTGCTGCCCGCGCGGCGATCTTCTGTGACCGCGCGTCGCTTCGACGCGGCGCGCGGCGGTCCACAGCTGCCGCCTTGCCTCTCCCCCCAATCGGCCTCACACCTGCGCGATAGCCGCCGCTACTCCTGCGGCTGAAGTTCGAAGGCGCCGATATCGCAGGCGGCTGAGCCGTCGCCATCGCCATCCGCGGGGCGCGGCCGGCCGCGCTGGTCGGAGCCCGGGCACCCCGCCGGGCTGCCTCGATCCACCAGCGGGCTGCCGTCAAGCAGGGCGAACAGGGAGGCGTAGCCGCCGTGCGCCCCGAACACCGCCAGGCCCGGGTCTACATTCAGGTTGCCCGCGCCCGGGTAGCCGCCCTCGACATCGCTGTAGGTGATGTCCGAGGTGGCATGATCGTTGTAGATCTGGTCTTGTCCGGGCGCATTTCCCCACACGATCGCATTGACGAGCGTGGCGCTGCTGCTCACGTTGCACAGCGCGCTGCCGTGAGGCGCCCGATTGCCGGTGAAGGTGACATTGGCCAGCTCAGCGCGGCTCGAGAAGGTGTTGCACATCCCACCGCCATAGGCAGCCGCAATGTTGTCGAAAAATGTGACGTTGGTCAGGGTCGGGGTACTCTCGGAATTCAGCATCCCCCCGCCGTTGATCGTGGTGAAGTTCCTGACAAAGGCCACGTTCATCAGCACCGGCCGGCTGGACAGGGCGCTGAGCATGCCGCCGCCTTCGCGCCCCGACCGGTTGCCGAGGAATTCAACATCCTGCAACGTGGGGCTGCTCTCGAAGTTGGCCATCCCGCCCCCGTAGTCGCCGGCCGAGTTGTTCTGGAACTTGACGCGCTTCAGGCTGGGACTGGCGTTGGAGTTGCCCATGCCCCCGCCGTTCTGCGAGGCCTGGTTGCCGGAGAAGATCACGTCCATCAGAGTTGGCCTGCTGCCCGCGTAGTTCTCCATCCCGCCGCTGTCGATGGCCTTGTTGGCGGTGAACGTGACCCCGCTCAGGGTCGGATTGCTGGCATGGTTGTACATCCCCCCGCCGGAGCCCGCCGTATTAAGAGTGAAGAGCACGTTGCTAAGCATGGGGTTGCTGGCATGGATGTTGAACATCCCCCCGCCGCCGCGGCCCGGCGCGCCCTTCCCGGCCGTGTTCCCGGAAAAGATCACATTCCTGAGCGTGGGGCTGCCGGTCCAATTGAACATTCCGCCGCCGTAGGCGTGTATGTTGGGAGGCGTGAGGTTGGCGTAACCCGCGGTGACGGTGAAGCCATCCAGGACCGCCGTGCTGCTGACCCCGCTTCCGGTGACGACATGGTACGCATTGGGCCCGGCGATCTTGGCGGTGTCCGTCACGACGCCATTTGGATCGGTGGCATCGTCTCCGCCGAGGTCGCCGCTCAGCACCGTGACCAGGCCTTCCCAATCGCGTTGATCGCGCGTGGTCTCCGTGCCCGCGAACCCGCCATATAGCGCCACCCCGTCGCGCAGTTGAAAGGTCGCCTCCAGCGAGCGAGTGTCCGGCGCAGGCGTGTAGACGCCCGTCTGGACCCAGATCTCATCGCCGCGCCGCGCCATTGCCAGGGCGGTCTGCAGCCCGCAGGCGTTCTCCCAGGAGCCGCACCCGCGCGAGGCCCCGTCGGGACGAACGTGGAGCACGGCCGGGGTGGTGCGGAATAGCGGAGCGATTTCAGCGAAGAAATAGGAAGACAGCCGCGGCCAGAGCGACCAGGCCAGCAGCCCGGAGACGATGACCAACAGGCAGCTTGGGATGCCGAGGACCACGGCACACGTCCACAGCTGGCGGTTGATCTCGCGCTGCGCAGACGCGATGCGCTCCTGCTCGGATGTCATCGCTTCTTTTCCGAACTTGGGATAGTTTATGCCCACCGCGGCGGAAAGCGCACGGGCTACCTGCAGGCGCCGTTGAACTGGCAGGCGAGTACCAGCGCCGTTTGGAATTCCGCCACCCGCGTCGGATCCTTGAGGTAGTTTCCGAGAGCGGTATCGATGTTCCCCCTCCAGGAGTCGTTGGCGACGACGCCGTGCACCAGGCT
>DATIPW010000321.1:0-2047 GCA_035471605.1 Anaerolineales bacterium
CGCCGCGACGCTCAACAGGCAGCGATTCGGGCAGCCAGAAATAGATCAAGATCAGGTTTATGAATGCCAGGGCCGCCGCCGTCAGTGCCGGCACATGGTAGCCCCACTGGCTCAGCACCCCGCCCGCCGCGGGTCCAATCATGAATCCCAGCCCAAACGCCGCACCGATCATTCCCAGACCGCGCGCCCGTTCGCCGGCCTTGGTCACGTCCGCGATGTAGGCCTGGGCCACGGACAGATTGCCGCCCGTCAATCCGTCGACCACCCGGCTCACAAACAGGATCAAGAGCGACTCGGCGAATCCCAGCAGCACGAAGCCCATGGCTGAGCCGAATACCGAGGCCAGCAGGATCGGGCGGCGTCCGTAGCGGTCTGAAAGCCGGCCCAGGATCGGCGCGCCCACGAGTTGGGCCGCGGCGTACGAGGCCACCAGCAGGCCGGTGACAAATGCTGTGGCGCCGAAGGTCGTCGCGTAGTAGGGCAGCAGCGGCAGGATCAGGCTGAACCCCAGCAGATCGATGAAAACCACCAGGATCACCGACGCAAGCTGCTTGTTCTTCATCAAAGCCCTTTGGTCGCGGAACCGTCCTTGGCGGCCTCATACGCCAGCCGCGTCCGACGGATGGCGCTCTTGTGATCCACCAGCGGCTGCTGTGGATAGCCTGGCACCACCAGCCCCCCTTCCCACGGAGCGTGGATGGATTTGGCCGGCAATCCCGCCAGCTCTGGCACCCATTGCCGCACGTAGCTGCCGTCGGGGTCGAATCTCTTGCCCTGCAGTACCGGATTGAAAATGCGGAAATAAGGCGCCGCATCTGTGCCCGTTCCGGCGGTCCACTGCCAACCGCCGTTGTTCGCGCCGGGATCCCCATCGATGAGGTTGTCCATGAACCAGCGCTCCCCCCACTGCCAGTTGATCAGCAGGTCCTTGACAAGATAGCTCGCCGTGATCATCCGTGCCCGATTGTGCATCCAGCCGGTCTCGCGCAGCTGCCGCATGCCGGCATCCACAATCGGAACGCCGGTCTCCCCGTTCTTCCATCTCTGGAACTCGGACTCCTGCGTGTTCCACTGAATCCCGGCGAAGCCCGCCCGGAAGGGCGCGCGGGCCACATGCGGGAAGTGGTACAGAATTTGGATGTAGAACTCGCGCCAGATGAGTTCACCCAACCAGGTTTCCGCGCTGTTCTGCGCGGCGGTGCCGGCGGCCTCGGCCTGTGCACGCAGCGCCGCCGCCACCAGGGTCCGCATGGAGAGGACGCCGAAGCGCACGTACGGTGATAAGCCGGAGGTTCCATCGAGATCCATCCGGTCTCGGCGCTTGCCGTAGTCAAAGATCCTGTGCTGCAGGAACTGGCGCAATCGCCCGCCCGCTTCGGCCTCGCCTGCCAGAAACCCACTCGGTTGGCCGGCCGCCGGAATAGGCTCGGAGGCCACACCCTCCAGGAACTGAATGTTCTTGGGAACCGGCAGCGCGGATACTGGCGACGGCAGACGCTGTCTCCAGGCGCGGGCATACGGGGTGTATACGACGTATGGGGTTCCATCCGTCTTGAGCACCGCGCCCGGGGGCTGCAGGCATTGTCCTTGGATCAGGCGCAAGTCGCACACCTGGGCAACGCTTGCGTCCCGGCGGCGCGCGTAGGGCGTGAAATCCTCCTCCGCAAATATGGACTGCGCTCCCGTCTGGGCCAGCACCTCGCGCAGGACCGTTGCGGGTCGACCCGTTCTTACGGTCAGCTGCCCGCCAAGCCGGCGCAGGTCGGCGTCGAGACTGCGCAGGCAGGCCAGCAGAAATTCGCGCCTCCGGGGCGCGGCGGCACGCAGCAGAACCGGATCCAGCACGTACAGCGCGACCACAGGCCCGGCCGCAGTCGCTGCATGCAGTGTCGGCTGGTCGCCCAGGCGCAGATCTCGCCGTATCCACCAAATGTTGCTCATCTTGGGATCCTCTCTCGCGCCTCTGTCCTGCTGACTGGCTGGGCAAGCCCGCGTCCCGCATGCCCCGCAGGTTGTCCTTCCTTTCGGAGGGCTGCCTTCACTCCGG
>DATIPW010000322.1:0-3073 GCA_035471605.1 Anaerolineales bacterium
GGGGGCCGCTGCCGTCGCGTTTCTGCAGTTTGCCGGATCCCGGCGCCTCCGTCACCGCTTCCGCGGTCGGCATGGTGCAAAGGTGAGGCACGGTCACCTGCGGGCAGAAGCTGGCGCCCACCCGCCACTACCTTGGTGATCCTTGGCCCGTCGGCAGCAGGCGGAGCAGCCGCAAGCCTGCTAGCCGGGCTGGAGAGTCTCGCTGGGCGATGCCTGCATTTCCGCATCCGCCAGCAGGGAGGTGACTTGGTCCAAGCCGGGAACGCGCCCGGAGACAGCCACCTTCTCATTGATCACCAGGGCCGGCGTCGCCAAGATCTTGTACTTCATGATCTCGGACCATTCCTGCACCTTGATGATCTCGGCCTCTATGCCCAGTGAGGCGGCCGCCTGCCGGGCCACCCGTTCGAGAGCCCGACAGTTCGCGCATCCGGATCCAAGAATCTTAATCGTCAGCATTCTGAGCCCTCCATCTTTGCCTCAAGCGCCATCCGTCAGTTCATGCGGACTTGGCCGCGAGCAGCTTCTGATGATTGCGGCGTCCCACCAGCCAGAGAGCCGTGGCGAGCGCGGTGATCAGGGCTGCAAGATAGGCAACAAGCAGTCCAAGAGGTGTACCGTCGACCCAGGCACCGTAGAGCAGGCCGGCGACAGTGCTGAAGAGCGCCACCCAACCCACGTACACCCACGCCCTGAGGCGTCCGATGATGACCGAGAGCATCAGGATGCTCTGCAGGCTCAATTCGGGATCGGCCATCAGGTACGCCAGCAGCGGGCCCCGGTGCATTCCCAGGCCTAGCAGCATGTGGGCAATGGGAACCTCGACCAACGTCGGGAAGTACATGACCACGCCGAAGAGCACACCGGCCAGATTGCCCAAGAGGTTATTCTGACCGGCCAGGGTTTCGATCCACTGGGGCCTGATCAGCACTCGGACAACCCCGACGGCAAACACCCCTGCCACGAGCAGCGGGAAGATCTGCTTCACGAAACGCCACGATTCCCACAACCAGTCACGCACTTCGTCCCGGCCCAGCCGCGCAAAGAGCAACCAGGCTAGTGAGCCCAGTGCCAGCAGGACACCGAAGAATCGGCCGGTGAATTGCAGGTCCAGGCCGAGCGCATGAGGTGACATTCCCACGGCTGCGACCAACAGGGTCACGGCGACCAGTCCCATGGCGATCCAAGCCCAGGCACTGTAGCCCTCGTGGATCCGGTCCAGCCCCTTCCATGAAACCAGCCCGATCAGGACCAGAAACCCTATCAGGATGGCGCCCTGCGCAGTCACGCCTTCCTGGCCCTGGCGGACATCATACGGAACGAGGCGTTGGAGTGCATTCTGGAAGCGATCCATCCCAGCTATGGGCAGGGTGATTTGGGCATAGGCGTCCGTCAGCAGACCGATCTTCAGCGTGCCTGCCAGCAGCAGGAGCACCAGGATCAGCAAAAATGCCACCGCCGCGCCGCGCATTTTACGCTGGCCGGAGAATAGGCCATCGGATTCACGATCGTGGGCGAGGTCCTCCCGAAAGAAGAGAAGCGCCATGATCAGCCCAATGCCCAGGCCGAAGGTTAGCGAGAGCAGCAGCCGGGCAATGGCCAGGTCCACGCCGATGATGCTGCCGGTGTAGACCAACGCCAGGACGTTCGCCGCCGGCGCGAAAAACAGGAAAGTAATCGCAGGGCCCAGGCCGGCTCCCTTCCGGTAGATCCCGGCGAAGAGCGGAACGATCGTGCAGGAGCAGACGGCCAGCACCGAACCCGCAAGCGCCGCCGCGGGGTAGGCGATCCACTTCGGAGCGCTTCGGCCGAGGAAGCGCGTCACCGATTCTTTGGGAATCAGGGCGCTCATGGCTCCCGCCACGTAGAAAGCGGGAACCAAGCACAGAAGTACGTGCGCCGCCAAGTAGGCCGCCAGGTTGCTGAATCCCCCGCCAAGCATGGCCAACAGCAGCTCAGCCGCGCTCATATCCAACCTCCGGCGGTTGCAAGCATTGGATCACGCGCCAGCCCCACAAGCTTGGTCCGCTAGCCGGAGAAGAACTGCCCTGTCATCTTGCCTCATCGGTTCCCGCCCGGTTTTCGGAGACCCGACAGGTGCACAGCATTCGACCCGACGACTGGCCGTCGGCAACCCAGGGATCCGCTGCCGGAGCTGCGCTGACCGTTGGAAGCATTCCCAAATACAACCCGGCGTGCGGCACGCCGCGCATCACAGGCAAGCTGGCAAGCGGGTGCACCAGTCCCAGAAGCCGGCGGCGCCATCCCGGGCACCGGTCAAGCCGCTTTCTTGGACGAAGCTGCCCCGCCCTTTTCTTCGCAGTTGGGGCAGGTGCAACCGGGGATCGTGGTTAGTAGTCGAGGCCTGGCCCGGTTTCCGAGGACTTCCCGCGTTGAGTCCAGCACGCGGTAGATCTCTGGCCTCCCAACTCGATAGAAGATGTTCCAGCCGTCCCGCCTGTCCTGCACCAGCCCGGTTTCTCTGAGGACCATCAACTGCTGAGAGATATATGCCTGCCGGTAACCGAGTGCCGCCTCCAGATGGCACACGCAGGCTTCACCCACACGCAGGACGTCGAGGATGGCCAGTCGTGCCGGATGCCTCAGCGTCTTGAACAACTGGGCCTGTGAGTTGTACGCCTCCAAGCGCAACTCAAATGTATTCGAAACCATGAATGTTATTCTAGGACGCTCTTGCAGGCTCGTCAAGACGTCACTCATCACGCTGCTATCCTGACGGAAGTCATGTGCTAATCTGTCGCACCGTTCCGGATAGCGCCGGGACCGCCAGACGGCGCCTTGCGTGCCATGAGCGGCACAGCGCAAGCGGCTCCCTGATCGCTGCCGAGCCCGGGCACGGCGCCGATCTGCAGTATCATCTGTGCGTCGTCCGGTGAGTGAGGCCACAAGACAAGGAGACTCTTCAAATGACCACTGCAGCAAAGACCGTGCCCTCCGATGCGCTGATCCGCGCGGCCGGCAGCTTTGCCATTGTGAGCGGGATCATCTCGGCCATCGGCATCGTGATGCTGATCAGCATGTTCGCCCTCTTTGCCACGCCGCGCCGGGACCT
>DATIPW010000323.1:0-6975 GCA_035471605.1 Anaerolineales bacterium
CCTGACCGACGCCAGCGGGCCATCTGTCTCCGCAGCCAGCGGCGCATTGCACTTATCCGCAGCGGATGTCGGCGCCGCGCCCACTGTCGGCGGGGCGCCGATTGGAAGCGTCGGCAGCGCCAAGAGCGTAGGACTTGGCAGCGGCGTCGGACTCGGTAGAGGAGTTGGCGGCACCTCGGTAGCCGTGGGGACGGCCAGTTGTGTCATGGCGACCATCGTGCTTGCGGCCGCCACCGCAGAGGCTTGGATTTGTGCGGGATCTGCGGTGGGTGCAGCTGGCGCGCACGCCGCCGCCGACCCCAGCAGAATCCCCACCAGGAGGACCACGGTGATTCTTCTCATTCGCAACTCTCCGCTTTCTCGGCGACCCCCAATGCCGTGGGCTCGCTCGTCACGACTTATGGAGGCGTCAATTTGATGACGTCGGGTCCGATGTCCAATTCAAACTTGAGGGTGCTGCTCCAGCAGAACGGCCCGCCCTGGGACGTGGAGGGTTCGGGGCCATTCACCCAGCCGTAGCCCCACCAACAGGGCCCTTTTCCAGTTTGGGGCATGTCCACCGTGATGCTCTGTCCCTTGGGTATGTTGAAGCCAAGGTAGCCACAATGACCAAAGGCGTTCTTCTCCCACATGCCCAGGGAAAGATTCACCGACCCCTTGGTCCGATTGTTGATTTTCACGGGCGTGCGGGCATTCCCGGTGGCGGCCAGGTCGAACAGGTGATCGCAGTCATCCCCCGCGCTCTTGGTGGGTTCCACGGTGGGGGGCTCGATTGTGGGCGGTGGTGGGAAAGTAGGGCTGGGCAAGGGAGTTGGGCTCGGCACGGGCGTGTCCGTCGGTGTGGGGACAGCCTCCTGCGTCAACGCGATCATGGTGCTCGCGGCCGCGACGGCCGAGGCCTGGATCTGCGCCGGATCGACCGTGGGTGCGACCGGAGCGCAGGCTGAGGCAATGACCGCCACAAGTGCGGTGGCAGCCCATGGTATTCGGTTCATGTTGTCTTCTCCGGTTTCTCAAAGAGCAGCCGCGGCCGCCGCTAGGCCGGTGCAACCACTTCCATGAACTGCGAGACGACCTCGCGCAGCATCTTTTCGGGCAGCGCGCCGACGTGGCGATGCACGACTTTGCCGCCAGACACAAAAAGCATTGTGGGTATGCCCTGAACGCCGTACTTGCCCGCCCACTCGGGGTTTTCATCGGTGTCGACCTTCGCCACCACCAGTTTGCCGGCGTTTTCCCGGGCAAGCTTCTCCAAGGTGGGCGCGACCATTCGGCATGGTGCACACCAGGGCGCCCAGAAATCCACCAGCACGGGCAGGGGCGATTGAAGGACGTTCTTTTCAAAGGTCGCGTCTGTGACGTGAATTGGCTCTTCGATCATGTTTGCTCTCGGTATCCTCTTGCCCAGGTTCTTTATCACTTTGTCAACTTGGCCAAATGAGTATATCATATACCCCAATGATATACTTCATACCGTGCGCGGACAGCTCCAGCGCTTTCCGTCGGAGGGTGGGGGAGAAATTCGCAGAGAACTTGGCCCTGGTCACGGTTCCGCCGGGCGCCCGGGGCCCTGTCCGGGCGCCGGCCAGCGGCAGGCTGGTTTTCTTGATGCAGCGGTGCAGGCCCCGGAGGATTCCGGGGGAGATCTCAGGTTTTGGGGCCCCGGGGGAACTGCACACCTTGCCAAGTCTAGAGCCCGCCGTGCGCTTTCTGACGACTAACGGAGGGCAGTTGCTGAGGAGCCGAAGGGTTCCGAACTCACCGATCCCTCCGCTGTCGTGCTTGCCACGCGCGCAGTGCGCTGCCTGACGTTTTCATGCATCCGATGAGAAGCGGGCGCGCTTGGATTGCTACTGGAGGCATTATGCAGGACATGATGGATAGGCTGTCGCGCATTCAGGACTCCGTGGCGCAAATCTTGGAGCGCCTTTGACGTTGACAAGAAGGGGAAGCGGCTAGCGGAGCTGGAAAAGCAAGTTGAGGATCCGGCACTCTGGCGCGATCACTCTGCCGCGCGTGCCAGCATGAGGGAACTCTCAGAGTTGCGCGAGGAACTTGGGGCCTGGCAGAGCTTGCGGGCCCATTTGTCCGATATGCAGGAGCTTGCGCGGATCGGAGACGAGTCGCTGCGCGCCGAGCTCGAGCGCGAGGCAGCCGCCATGGAGGGAGAGGTTGAGCGCCGCGCCTTCGTCGCCATGCTCTCGGGCCCCTACGATGCGGATGACGCCCTGCTTGCCATTCACGCCGGCGCAGGCGGGACCGATTCCCAGGACTGGGCGGCGATGCTTGAACGAATGTATCTGCGCTGGGCCGAAGACCGCGGGTACGACACAGAGATCTTGGACCGCACCGAAGGAGAGGAAGCCGGCTTGAAAAGCGTCACCATCGCGGTCGAGGGCAAGTATTCCTTCGGGTACCTGCGCTCCGAGAAGGGGGTTCACCGCCTCGTGCGACTTTCTCCGTTCGATTCGGCGCATCGTCGGCACACCTCCTTTGCCCTGGTGGAGGTACTGCCCCAGGTTGCCATGGACGATGCGGAGGTCGAACTCAATCCAGGCGATATCAAACTCGACGTCTTTCGGTCCTCCGGCGCCGGCGGCCAGAATGTGCAGAAGAATGCCACTGCCGTCCGCTTGACACATCTGCCGACGGGCATCGTGGTCACCTGTCAGAATGAGAGATCTCAGTTGCAGAACCGCGAGAACGCAATGCGCGTCCTGCGGGCGCGCCTGTTGGAGATCAAGCATACGGAGAAAGCGCAGGAAATTGCCGTCCTGCGGGGTGAGTACACCAAGGCCGAGTGGGGCAGCCAGATCCGGTCCTATGTCTTGCATCCCTATCAGATGGTGAAGGATCATCGTACAGAACATGAAAGTGGCAACACGCAAGCCGTACTCAACGGCAAGCTCGATGCGTTCATGGAGGCCTTTCTGCGCCAGGCCCCATTGACCGGGCGTTGAGATGCTTCGCAAGATCCTGATGCGAATTGTCAGTCCCGAGAATCTGCTGGCACTTGCTCTGGCCATCATGCTGGTACTGATTGTCATGTTTGCCGTCGACACAGCGCCCGCCTGGATCTACCAGGGATTCTGAGGTGACACTTGCGCAGATCGCCGTGCTGGTTGCGCTGGCGGCGATCCTTGGCCGGCTGAAGCGTGGCCGAAGCCTGGCACTGCTGGCTGTCAGCACCGGAGTTGTCTTCTGGCTGCAGCCGGCCGAGCCCCTGGCGACCCTGGGATTCTGGCTGCCCTCCGCCACGATCGCTTTGACGGCGGTCGCATGGGTTGTGACGAGCGCTCCGGAAGCGCGGTCCTGGAAGGATGCTTGGCCGGCAATCGGGGTGGTAGTCGGGCTGGCTTTGCTCCTGGGGCTGAGCGGTCCTGTTGCACAGCGATTGAACCCGGCCCTAGTGGTCCCCTCGGCCAGAACTGTGACGGTCGTGCTTCTGGCCGTTGCCATAGCGGCAGCCGGACTCTGGCATGGCCAACTCCGACCCGCCTACGTCACGGCCGCCTTGACCGCATCCATCCTTCTGGTGTTTCTCCTGGTGAAGTGGCCGTGGATCTTTCGGGTCGGCGTCGCCTGGTGGAGCGGGGCGTTTGGCGAGGGCCGTGAGGCGGGGAACGGCATCCCGTTCACATGGCTGGGGTTCTCCTATGTGGCATTTCGCCTGCTGCACACAATCCGTGACCAGCGAGCCGGAAGACTACCGGTCCTGACGCTGGGAGAGTACATCAACTACGTGATATTCTTCCCCGCCTTCACAGCCGGGCCCATCGATCGGGCGGAGCGATTCGTCAAGGATTTGAGGTCCCCCTTGGAACTCAGCAATGACGACCTGCTGGCCGCCATCACACGGCTAGTCTCCGGCCTGTTCAAGAAGTTTGTGCTTGCCGATATGCTGGCCGTGATCGCGGTTAATGATGTGCTTGTTCTGCACGTGCGAACGGCAGGGTGGATGTGGGTGTTCCTGTACGCGTACGCGTTCCGCATCTACCTCGATTTCAGCGGCTACACCGACATGGCGATCGGCATGGGGCGGCTGTTGGGGGTGCGCCTGCCAGAGAACTTCGACGCGCCTTACTTGAAGCCCAACCTTGCCCTGTTCTGGAACTCATGGCACATGTCGCTTACCCAGTGGTTCCGGTCCTACGTATTCAACCCGCTCACGCGAGCACTCCGCACGACTCGGCAACCTCTCCCCCTGCCCGTTGCAGTGCTGGCCACACAGATGACCACGATGGTGCTCATTGGCCTGTGGCATGGCGTCTCATGGAGCTTCGCCCTCTGGGGCATGTGGCATGGGCTCGGGCTCTTCATCCACAATCGCTGGCTGGAATTCGGCCGGGCGCGCTGGCCCCTCATGGCCTTGTCGCCCGGCGCACGCCGCGCCGCGCATGGACTGGGGGTCTTGGCGACCTTTCACTATGTCTGCCTGGGATGGCTGCTGTTTGGCCTCTCCACCCCATCGCTGGCGTGGCAGGCGTTCCGGGTGCTTGTGGGAGCAGGCTAGCCCGGGCATCTGACTCTTCACCAGGTTACGGGCGCAGACCAGCCACCGCCTCAACAGAAAGTCCACCGATGCAAAACGAAGTCATCTCCCGCCTTGAAGCGTACATCGCCGGCAGCATCCTCAAGCAAGGCGGGCGCCGGATCGCGCCGGATGAGCCACTTATCAGCACCGGACTAATCGGCTCATTCAATCTCGTGGACGTCGCCTTGTTTGTCGAAGATACATTCGGTGTGCACATCGACGATGTTGAGTTGAATGCCGCAGTGTTCGATACCCTTGAGCAACTCGCGGACCTCATTCGGGAGCGGCGGGGCGCGCCATGACCTTGGGGCAGCAACTCTGGAACCGAGTCGATCGCACGCCTCAGCGCGCGGCCATCCACCTGCAACAGGCGGGACGCCCGGATTTGGCTTTAACGTACGAGGATCTGTGGCGCGGCGCCGTGCAATTTGCCCGATGCTTTCAAAGCGAGTTGGTCAGGCCCGGAGAGGTGATCATTCTTGTACTGCAGCACGGTGCGGATCTCGTGTATGCATTTTGGGGGGCGGTATTGTACGGAGCCATTCCATCCATCATGCCGTTTCTTACGGAAAAGCTCTCGCCCGACCAATATGCAGCTGACCTCAGGGCGCTGCTCTCGATCACCCAGCCTGCGGCCATTGTGACCTATGCGGAGTTTGCTCCGCACATCTCGGCGGCCCTGAACAGCACGAACACCGTTAGGACTGTCATCTCCACAAGCAGCGTTGCCAATGCCGACGAGTCGATACTCGGAGTTCTCCCATCCAGCGCTGTGTCGGAATCGGATGTTGTGTTGCTGCAGCATTCCTCCGGGACAACCGGCTTGCAGAAGGGCGTGGCGCTGTCGCACCGAGCGGTGACCAATCAACTCCAGGCATACGGCAGAGCCCTGCAGCTCCGGGACGAGGATGTCGTGGTGTCTTGGCTGCCGCTGTATCACGATATGGGCCTGGTCGCGGGGTTCCTGCTGCCGATCCTGGCAGGCATTCCGCTTGTCCTGAGCTCTCCTTTTGACTGGGTCAGGGCGCCCTGGCGAATGCTGCACGCCGTTTCAGAGTATCGAGGAACTCTCTCCTGGCTGCCGAATTTCGCCTACAACTTCATGGCGAATAAAGTCCGAGACCGCCATCTGCAGGGAATTCAATTGAACACCTGGCGCGCCGTGATCAACTGCTCCGAGCCAGTGCGCTTGGAGAGCCATTTGCGCTTTTTTGAGCGATTCCGCTTGCTCGGACTGCAGTGGAACGCGTTGCAAACGTGCTATGCCATGGCGGAGAACGTCTTTGGCGTAACGCAATCCGTCCTTCAGGGCGAACCGACGGTTGAATCGATTGATCAAGCAGCTTTCATCGAGAAGCAGGTGGCGCGGCCGGCTTCTGGCACCTCATCCGCGTTGCAGATGATGTCGTCTGGAAGGCCGCTGGCAAACACGCAGGTGTGCATTCTGGATGCCGGGGGCAGCCGCGTTGCAGATTCCGTGGTTGGCGAAATAGCCCTGCAGAGCGACTGCATGCTTGCTGGTTACTTCAACCGACCCGACGCCGACCGTGAGGCATTTCGTGATGGCTGGTATCTCACGGGCGACTACGGCTATCTTTCGCACGGGGAGCTCTACGTCACTGGGCGCAAGAAAGACCTGATCATCGTGGGCGGAAAGAATATCTATCCACATGACCTGGAAGCACTGTCGTACGAGATACCTGGCATCCACGCGGGTCGCTCGGTGGCCTTTGGAGTATTCAACGAAGAGCTCGGGACGGAAGACGTGTACATGGTGGCAGAAACAGACACCGATGATGCCGGCCAGCAGACTCGCCTCGAGCAGCTCGTCCTGCAGCACGTGGCCAAGCGATCGACTGTGGCGCTGCGCCAGGTGCGGGTCGTGGGTCCGAGGTGGATTCGAAAGACATCCAGCGGCAAGACGGCCCGTGCAGCAAACCGGCAGAAGTTCTTGCGGGAGCTGGCGCAGCAGCCTCGCTCATAGAAGAACCCCCTCCGGGGAGGGGGTTCTGGCAGCTCTCAGGCTCCTGTTGGAAGTCGCTTTTCCAAGGTTCGGGTCAAGATCGCTTCATGGTCGGCATCCCGGGTCCGATGTCGCTTGGCGCGGCTGCTCTTGCCTTTGGATTTGGCACGTTCTTGGGCCGCCTGCCACGCCAGTTGCATTACAGTCAACTGAGGCTCGGCGGGTTCCTGAGCGACCGGCAGCTCTTCTGGTTGAGAGGCTCTTTTCGCGCGCTTCTGCTGCGTCGCTGCGCGCGGCGCTGGCTCGGGCTCGGGCTCCGGCAGCTCGGGCTGGAGTGCCTTCAGACTCAAGCGGATCTGCCGCTTCTTGGGATCAACACTCAGAATCATCGCCTCGATCTCGTCGCCCTCCTTCACCACATCCCGGGCCTCCTTGACATACCCACGGGCCAGTTCGCTGATGTGGATCATGCCGGGCC
>DATIPW010000324.1:0-26537 GCA_035471605.1 Anaerolineales bacterium
TCCGCGTTCCTCTCCCCTTCCGAGCCGCGACTCAGGGCGGGCTGGCGGCTGCTTGTGCAGGCGGTTCTGCAGCTTGTAATGACGGCGTGCGCGGGCATCGTCCTCGTCATCGCCAGACCCCGCATCTTGGCGGATCCCGCGGCCCCACAGGATCCACTGGACCTTGGAGCCACCCAGCTCGCCCAGTTCGCCGCAGTCACTATTTCGATCTTCACCGCTCGCCGGCTTCTGGATCGCCGCTCGTTCCTGAGCTTGGGTCTGCAGCCAAGCCGGCAAGCATACGCCGATTTTGCGGCAGGTTTGCTCATCACCCTCCTCATGATGGGCTTCATCTTTGCTGTGGGGCTTCAAACAGGTTGGGTTGAAGTGGATCGGTTTGGCTGGCAGAGTGATCCATGGAGCACTGTTCTGGGACGAGTCTTGTGGCTGTTTGCCATCTGCATGCTTGTCGGATGGAACGAGGAGTTGATGAGTCGTGGATATCATATGCAGACTCTCACCAGCGGCATCAGCCTGGCATGGGGATGGATCCTGTCGTCCGTGGTGTTTGGCGCTCTGCACCTCGCCAATCCTCACTCCACTCTGTTGGCCGCGGGCGGGACGGTGCTGGCGGGATTGCTTCTGGGATTCGGATACTTGCGCACCGGACAGCTGTGGCTTTCCATGGGCCTGCACACTGGTTGGAACTTCTTTGAGGGCGTGGTTTTCGGTTTTCCGGTTTCCGGTCTGACTTTCTACCGACTGGTGCAGGTTACCGTTCACGGCCCGGTGATTTGGACTGGTGGCGACTTCGGCCCCGAGGCGGGGCTGATCGTGGTCCCGGCCCTTGCCGTGGGTTTTGGCCTCATTGCCATTGGCACTCGCAAGAGGCAAGTGGCGTGATGAAGAGCGTGAAAGTCGTTCTCTTCGACGTGGGCAACACGCTCCTTTTTGATGATCCCGCGGCATGGCCTCGCGTGTACCGACGCGCGGAAGCCGCCTTATGGAGAGAACTGCACAGGGCGGGGGCGACGATCCGCCCCGAAATCCTGTACGGAAAGCCAGATACCCTGCTGGGCCACTATTACGCGCTTCGAGGCACCGGGATCGTTGAACCAGGGATGCTCCACGTCCTTGTTGGATTACTAGAGAAGCAGGGGCTCGCTCTTCCAGACGCCAGTGTGGCCCGGGCCTTGAGGGCGATGTATGCCGTAACCCAAACCAACTGGAAGATTGAGCGAGACGCGCCTGCCACGCTGCGCGAACTGGAGCGCCGTGGCTTTCGTCTGGGGGTCATTTCCAACGTCTCTGATGACGAGAACGCCCGTGAGCTGCTGGGCAAAGCGGGGCTCCACAAGTTCTTCGAAACAGTACTGACTTCAGCAGCCCACGGGCGTCGAAAGCCAGATCCCGGCATCTTCCAGGAGGCCCTGAACCATTTTGAGGTTGAACCCCGGCATGCCGTCATGATAGGCGACAGCTACGATGCAGACATCCTGGGCGCTTCTGCAGTGGGCCTTCGTACGATCTGGATTACCCGTCGGTCCCCGCAGGCTGGAACTCCGACCCGCGTCGTTCCGGATGCGGAGGTCTCCTCGCTGGCGGAGGTGCCAGCACTCCTCGAGACGTAGTTCCCTCTTGTCGGCAGGCGCTTGTGTGTTCTCGGATTTGCCTTTACACTTGCTGCCACAACGTCAGATGGAGGGCCGCATGGAGATCACGCTTTCAACCCGGCAAGCCCGCGTTCCGGTGACAGTCGTTCATGTGAATGGGAACATCGACTCCCTCACATACGAAGCCTTCCTCGCCGAAGTCGAGGGGCTGATAGAAGCCGGCAGCCGCCACCTGCTCATCGATCTCAAGGACGTGCCCCTTCTCAGCAGCGCAGGCTTGCGCGCCTTGAACAGTGTCTTCCTCCGTCTGCGGCAGCTGGCGACGGACGTGAGCGACGAGCAGATGCGTCAAGGTATCCATGCCGGCACCTACAGGTCACCGCATCTCAAGCTTGCCCGTCCCTCGAACGCGACCAAGCTGGCGCTGGAGACAAGCGGCTTCAGCATGTTCCTCGACATCCTGGGCGACGTCGACGCGGGTGTGGCGGCGTTCTAGAGTCATTGACCACATAGGCAAAAACAAGGGCGCCTTCTCGGCGCCCTTGTTTTTTGGCGTCCAACCCTCCAGAAGTGCAGACGCGAAGCAACCGGATGGTACAATCCCCGCGATGAGCCACCTGTTCGATCACGCGATGCAGGAACGCATGAAATCGGAGGCCCCTCTCGCCGCCCGAATGAGGCCCCGTACCTTGGACGAGTACATCGGCCAGGAGCACATCGTTGGGCCGGGAAAGCTGCTGCGGCGCGCGATTGAGGCAGACCGCTTGTTTTCTTCGATTATCCTTTGGGGCCCTCCGGGAACAGGCAAAACCACGCTGGCGCAGGTGATTGCCAACACAACCCGTAGTCACTTTGAGACCATTTCTGCCATCCTGGCGGGAAAGGCCGAACTGAGGCAGATAATTGAGGCCGCCTTGGAGCGGCGGCGCCTGCATGCCCGGCGGACCATACTCTTTGTGGATGAGGTCCATCGGTGGAACAAGGCTCAGCAGGATGCCTTGCTGCCGCACGTCGAGAACGGGATTGTCACTCTGATAGGTGCCACAACGGAGAACCCCTATTTTGAAGTCATTGGCGCCCTGATCTCCCGGTCGCGTGTCTTTCAGCTGCGCAATCTGACTCGCGAGGAAACCGGCTTGCTCTTGGATCGCGCGTTGGGCAATGCAGAACGCGGGTACGGTGGCCGGGCGATACTGCTCAGCACTGACGCCCGTGCCCATTTCATTGAAGTTGCGGGCGGTGATGCACGCAATGCTCTGAATGCTCTTGAGTTGGCCGTCGAATCCACTCCTCCGGGGCTGGAAGGACGCATCCACATCAGCCTGGATGTTGCACAGGAATCGATCCAGCGGCGAGCCGTCCTGTACGACAAGGATGGAGACGCGCACTACGATACGATCAGCGCCTTCATCAAGTCCGTCCGGGGCTCCGACCCTGACGCAGCGCTCTATTGGCTGGCAAAGATGATCTATGCCGGGGAGGATCCCCGCTTCATACTGCGGCGTCTGATCGTGCTGGCGGGAGAGGATATCGGCATGGCGGATCCTATGGGGATCGTCGTCGCTTCGTCCGCAGCTCAGGCGTTCGACTACATTGGCTTGCCCGAGGGCGTCTACCCGATTGTGGAGGCCACTCTCTATCTCTCAACTGCTCCCAAGTCGAATAGCGCCGGCGGTTATTTCAAGGCGATGCAGAAACTGGAACAGGATGGCCAGGTTTCGGTGCCACGCCACCTGATGGATAGCAACCGCGATGCGCAGGCCCTGGCACACGGCAGGGACTACAACTACCCCCACGAACACGAAGGTCACTTCGCGCCCCAGCAGTACCTTCCCCGCAGGCTTCTTGGGACCTATTTCTATCGGCCGTCAGGCGAAGGCTATGAGACGCAAGTCGCCGCCAGGCTCCACATGTGGCGCGAAGCGCAACGAAAGGCGTTGGGCATTGATCAGACGGTGGAGATTCCTGATTTGGATGAGGCCACCCTGATGGCAATGAAACGCAGGATCCGGTAACATGCCTGACCTGCTGCTCATCCGGCACGGCGAAAACAATCTCCACCGCCGCGGCATCATCGCCGGCCGCATGTCGGGCGTACACCTGAATGCAAACGGGGTCAGACAGGCCGAGCAATTGGCGCGATCCCTGCGCGAGCTGCCGATCACGGCACTTTACTCGAGCCCCTTGGAGCGTTGCCTGGAGACAGCAGAACCCCTGTCGAAGGCGCTTGAGCTCCCAGTCGTGCCCGACGCCGGCTTGCTCGAAAGCGATGTCGGCAAGTGGCAGGGCAAGTCGGTTCGCGCGCTGGCCCTCAGCAAATACTGGCGGGTCGTGCAGAGGTCACCTTCGCGGGCAGGTCACCCAGGAGGGGAAAGCTTCATCCAGACCCAGACGCGGATCGTCGGAGCCCTTGAGTCCATCTGCGGCCAGCACAGGGCGAGGGACATGGTGGCGTGCGTGATGCACTCCGACCCCATCAAACTGGCCGTGGCGCACTTCATTGGTTTGCCGCTTGACCACTTTCAGCGGCTTGGTTGCGACCCCGCATCCGTG
Organism: Anaerolineales bacterium; assembly: GCA_035471605.1. Classification (GTDB taxonomy): domain Bacteria; phylum Chloroflexota; class Anaerolineae; order Anaerolineales; family Villigracilaceae; genus Fen-1038. The sequence goes on from DATIPW010000324.1 coordinate 4,146, forward strand.
ACGCGGATAGCGGTTGGGCCAAGCAGCGCCCGGCTCCTTTGGCTGAATTGGCGGCCACCGTTCGCCCTATCTTGAGGGCCGCCCGGAGCGGAGCGCGCCAAGGCAAAACACCGCGCGCTGGGCCCAAAGGTGCGGTCTGGTGCGGATGGGGCCACTCACGCGCCTGTTCTGCCGTGTCAGGTTTGTGAACTGGAGATTCTGCGCTAGATCCCCTCAAAGAGGTCTACGGACACGCGATGGCCTTCCGGGACCGCTGGGAAGGCGCGCATGTAGTGCTCGGTCGCGCCCAAGGCCCGCGTCATCAGGCCCATCAGGCCGTGCCGCATCTGAATACCTCCTTGTGACGCGTGGCAGCTCCCGGCCTGTGCCTTCAAGTGGGCGACGGAGCGAATATCGACACGTACATGAATTGGGAACTCCAGTTCGCTGAGCGCCTTGAGGTCAATATCCTTGTTGCGACCCCAGCGTCGCGGATCTGCGCCCACCAGAGGCATCAGCCGAGTCAGAAGTCGCAGCAGTCCGTGTGGAAAAACATGATAGTACAGCGCACGGGGGTGATGCGGAGGCGCCACGTCCGGCTCGAACTGCGGATCCCCCGAGCGTTCAAAAGCCAGGGTTGTGGCGCGCTGAACGTGGATGTGATCGGGGTGCCTGTAGCCGCCAGCCGGGTCAAACGTCAACACCACCTCCGCCCGAAACTCCCGGATGTAGCGCACGATGCGGGCCGCCACCTCCTCTACAGGATGGGCAATCTGCGCGTCAGGATGACTATTCTCGGGCATCCCGGGCATTCCTGAATCGCGGTAGTCCAGGAAGTGAATGGCCTCCAAGCCAAGGTGCTGCGCGGCGCAGCGCAGTTCTGCCTCCCGAAGTTCCGCCACCGACGCATATCCCTCCAGGTACCTCGGATCTACGGTTCCGGCCTCTCCCCGGGTGGCGCATACGAGGATAACCCGAATTCCGCGGCCAGCGTAAAGCGCCAGCGTGCCGCCCACTCCAAATGACTCATCGTCCGGATGTGCAAGTACCGCAAGCAGGGTGCGTGGCGGGACGCTCATAGGGGTCTCGTGCATGCTTCTGCGGCGCCCGGCCGCGTGAATGGCGATGCAGGAGTTTGCAAGTATACTCGCTGAACGCTTGTCGCAGCATGGTGCGGCGGGCACTGCCTTCATTGACCTCCCATGCGAAGCGCAGCCACACAAGGGAGACTGCATGGAATTCGAAACCCTAGCCATACACGCGGGCCAGGAGCCCAATTCGATCAACGGGGCCATCATGGTCCCGATATACCAAAGCTCCACCTACGTCCAGGACGGAGTGGGGCGCCCCCGTGACGGATATGAGTACTCACGCACAAAGAACCCGACCCGACTGGCTCTGGAGGAGTGCCTGGCGGCCCTCGAAAAGGGGGAACACGGCTTGGCCTTCGCCTCCGGCATGGCCGCGACGGACGCGGTGCTTCGATTGGTTGAGGGAGGCGGCCATGTCCTAGCTGGCCATGACATCTACGGAGGCACCTTCAGGCTTTTTGACAAAGTGCTGCGCCGCTACGGGGTGCGATTTGACTTTGTCGACACAACCGATCCGGAGAACGTGGCGGATGCTTTGACCACCGACACGAGGCTGGTCTGGCTGGAAACCCCCACCAACCCCCTACTTGCTGTCAGCGACATCGCCAAAGTCGCCGCAACGGTTCACGAGTCCCCGCATCGCCCGCTGCTTGCGGTTGACAACACGTTCGCGACACCCTACCTGCAGCAGCCACTGGAGCTCGGCGCTGACATCGTTGTGCATTCGACCACCAAGTATCTCGGGGGCCACTCGGACGTGGTCGGCGGGGCGATTGCCGTCCGCGATCACGAGCTATACGAGCGACTTGCCTTTTTGCAGAACGCGGCGGGCGCCATCCCGGGACCCATGGATTGTTTCCTGGTTCTTCGCGGACTCAAGACGCTGGCATTGCGCATGGACAAGCATGCTGCCAACGCCGAGGCCATGCTCGAGCTACTGGCCGCCCACCCAAAAGTTGACAAGATTCTTTATCCCTTCCACTCAACGCACCCCCAGACGGCGACGGCGCGCCGTCAAATGCGCAATGGCGGCGGGATGATATCTTTCGTGCTCGCTGGAGGCCGCCAAGCAGCGTTGCGCGTGGCGCAGAACACAAAGCTCTTTGCCCTGGCGGAGTCTCTTGGGGGAGTAGAATCGCTAATCGAGGTTCCAGCCGCCATGACCCATCTCTCGACGAGCCACTCAGCTATGGCCGTGGATCCGGGGCTGGTACGCCTGTCGGTGGGAATCGAAAATTCGGCAGATCTACTGGCCGATCTGGGACAAGCGCTGGATGGGGCCTAGGTGCCGCCAGATTCCTTGGTAGAGTGAATTGCCGCCAAGGTGACGTCGTCATCCTGATTGGCTCCCCCCTGGTACGCCTGAAGGGTCTCGAGCAATCGATCACATACGATTTGCGCGGGCAAGCCGGCTAGCCCCGCGAGGGTATCCTTGATCCGGGTCAGTCCAAAGGGAATCCCATCAGGGTCACGGCAATCAGTCATTCCGTCAGTAAACATAACCAGCGTACTACCCCGCTTGAGCGGGATAACCTGCAAATCCAGCGTGATCTCCTCCCAAAGCCCCAGGGACATACCGGGGCCATAGGGCACGCGCTCAACGCTCCCGTCCGGCCTCAGCATCAGGGGTGGCTCATGGCCGGCACGCGCGTAGGTAAACTCGCAGGTTTCACAGTTTACTGTCCCATACAGGGCGGTCACAAATTGCGCAGATTTCTGCAGGTGGGTGATGTGCCCGTTGGCAAACTGCAGGACATCGCCTGGCGACATGCTTCCATCAGCCTCAGCCATGATCAGGGCATGGGCACGCGCCATGAAAAGGGCCGCCGGGATACCCTTGTCTGCCACATCACCAATGACGACACCGGTCCGATTCCCGTCCAGGGGAAACACATCATAGAAATCGCCGCCGACGCTCCGCGCAGGCAGCATTCGCGCGCCGAAGTCGAAACCAGTTGCCGTCGGCAGGACATCAGGCAGGATACTAAGCTGGATCTCGGCGGCCACCTTGAGTTCGCGCTCCAGACGCTCCTTTTCGATGATCTGCGCCTGCGCCTCCTTAAGTTCATCGTAGGCTTTCTGAAGTGCATGGTTCTTCTGGGTCAGGTCCCGGAAGCTGGCATTGTTGGTGGCGTCCAGACGCTGGCTGAGAATGTTCACCATGGCATACGCAATAATCGGCCAGCGATGCAGCATGTCATTAAAACGCGACCGGCTCATGACCCATGTACGCGCTGGCGTCTTGGAGCGCACAGATGCCGTGCGCTTGCCATCCTCCATGATCAAGCCCATTTCCCCCACGTACTCCCCGGGGCCCACCACTCTCAGCAACATTTCGTCAGGGGTTTCCGGGGCCAAGACAATCTCAAGCTCCCCCTCGCGCACGACATACAGGTTCTCGCCCGGGTCACCTTCGCGAAACAAGTATGCCCCTGCCTCGAACGCCTCCGTGGGAAGCGAGGCTACGATGCCTACCATGTCGGCAGCCGGTATGTCCTGGAATAGCGGGATGCTAAGGAAGGCTTTTTCGTCCATGATGTCTCGAACTTGCGCCTTGCGGCGTGTTTCAGTTGCTGAGTTCCATGATCTCTTTGCCCGCAAGCTTGTCCTGGATCCGCCGCACAACGGTTTCCAGGTGCCGGGGCTGATTTACATAGTCCAGATCGTCGCTCCGGATAGTGAGAACCGGGCACATATCGAATCCATTCAGCCACTCATCGTAGTAGGTGTCGAGCAGCGAAAGATATTCAGACGTGATGCCTGTTTCCATGATCCGGGCCCGACGATTTATTCGAGCTAGCAGCACACCAACAGGGGCTTTCAGAAAGATCAAGAGATCGGGGCGCGGCAGACTGGCAACGACAAGATCAAAGAGGCGATGGTAGGAAAGGAAATCGCGCTCAGTCATGTTGCCCATGTGATGCAGCGCCCTGGCAAAGATGTGAAAATCCTCGTAGATGCTGCGATCCAGAATGGCAGACCGCGGGTCCCTGGATGCCTGCAGATACTGTTCCGCCCGGTGCCCAAGAAAGAACACCTGAAGATTAAACGCCCAGGCAGTCATGTCCCCGTAAAAGTCAGAGAGGTACGGATTGTCGGCGACACTTTCATAGCCGCCGTGCCAGCCAAGTCGCTGTCCGATTCGCTCAGTCAGTGACGTCTTGCCAGTGCCGATGTTTCCTGCCACAAGCACAAGGTGTTTGGCCATGAGAGGTGGTGACGTAGTATAGCAGAAACATCAGGCCACCGTGCGGCAGGAGATTCGAGTGCCAGCAAGCGATTACAATAGACACCACCGCCTTCGGGGAAGACCGCATGCTGACCCCCCGCCTTCGGCTTCTCATAGCGCTTCTTCTTCTTGCATTCTTGGGTGCCTTGGCTGCCATCCTGGGGATAGCCGGCCAGCCCCCGGCGGCGCCGCCGACACTTGCCCTTGCCCAAGTACAGACGGAAGCCGTGCAAGCCTTCATTGCAGAGTTGACCGCCAGCGCCCCGAACCCCAAGTCACCGGGCGTGCCAAGCGCCGTTTCGACCCCAACTGCGGGCACGACGCCTTCGGGCACGCCCACTTGCCTGGGCCTGCGTTTCCTTCGGGATGTCACCATACCCGACAATACGGAGATGACACCCGCCGAAGTCTTCACGAAAACCTGGCTGGTCCAGAACAGCGGCACCTGCACGTGGAAGCCCGGCTTTCGCGTGGTCCTGATTGGGGGAACGGCGATGGGAGGTTCACCCTTCAAGGTGGCGCAGACGGTCGGGCCCGGCGGCTCGATTCAGATCTCCATCAAGATGGTCGCTCCCACAAATCAGACGGGCGTGGTCCAAGGGACTTGGAAGATGACCGACGAAAACGCAGAGCAGTTCGGGGACTACCTGAGCGTGGTGATTGTTGTCGCCGGCCAATCCGGGGCAGTGACCGCCTCGCCAAGCGCTGGCGTGCCCTAGATCGAGCCCAGATGCCCGAAACCGGGCGCGAACCGGCGCAGGAACTGACCGCCGCCCCTAAGGGCGGCGGCGTATAAGCTGGTTCAGCGCTTGGTGTACGTGGGGGCTTTCCGGGCCCGCTTTAGACCCGGCTTCTTGCGCTCCTTGACACGGGCGTCTCTTGTAAGAAGGCCGTACTTTCGCAGCGCAGAGGTCCACTCGCCATTGACGAGCACCAGGGCCCGGGCAAGCCCTAGACGGACTGCATCGGTTTGGCCCGAAACGCCTCCGCCAGTTACGGTGACGCTGAGGTCATACTGCCCGGCATCCTGGCCACATGCCTTGAACGCCGATAGCACAGCTTCAAGGTCACCCATGCGGCTGAAGTACTGCGCCGCCTCCTTCTGATTGATCATGAATTTGCCCGATCCGCCCATCAGCCGCACGCGGGCACGGCTTTCTTTGCGCCGGCCGATACCTTCGTAGTATTGAACAGACATGATGCTTCAATCCTTTCTATTTCAACGGCTCGGGCTTTTGCAGGCTATGGGGATGCCGGGCCCCGCCGTAGACCTTCAGGCGCTTCAACACTGCCCGGCCCATCTTGTTGTGGGGCAACATGCCCCAAACGGCAGAGCGCAGCGCGCGCTCGGGGTGAGTACGGAGAAGATCGCGCAAATTCACCGACTTGATGCCGCCTGGATACCCTGAGTGACGATAGTATTTCTTCGTGTCCAACTTGAGGCTCGTCTTGGTGCCCGTAACACTCACCTGCTCGGCGTTAATGACCACCACGTAGTCGCCGCCCTGGACTCCAGGGGTGAAAGAGGGTTTGTGCTTTCCGAGCAAGGCGCGCGCCACACGCGACGCCAGCCTTCCCAGGTTCTGACCCGCTGCATCGGCAACATACCACTTGCGTTCAATCTCAGCTGCCTTCGGATAGTATGTTTTTTGCACCGTCGTTCTCCATTCCCATTTTCAGTTCCAGGCTGTCCACTCGAGACATCCCGGCTCAATACCGGACTTCCATCAACCTCAAGGCCTCCGCGGGGGCCATCCCCGCTGCCAAGCCCGGTGGCCTACGGCCTTCGTGAAGCGCCTGGCGGAGCACTCGATCCGAACACCTGCCTTGCGCCACGGCAACCTGCACAAAGACCAGTCGCCTAACCATTCGGAACAAGAAGCCGTCAGCCTCGATGTCGTACCGCAGCAAACCACCATCCGAAGTCCACTCGGAAAGACTCACCGTTCGACTTGTCCCGCCACCGCTGCGCGCCGGCGAACCGAAAGCCCCGAAGTCATGGCTGCCCGCAAGCAGTCTGGCGACGCGCTTGAGGCTGGCCAGTGAAACAGCCGGCCAGATGCGCCAAGCCCGCCTGTCTTCGAGCGGATGACGCACCATGGCGCAGCGGATGTCGTACCGGTAGCGCCGGGCAACTGCATCAAACCGAGGATGAAATTCTGGCTCAGCCTCCTCCACAGCCAGCACGGCAACATCACGCGCCAAAGCGGCGTTGAGCGCGTCCCGCAACGATTCCGGAGCATGCCGCCAGTCCAAGTCCAGGCTTGCCACCTGCCCTTCGGCGTGCACCCCCGTATCCGTCCGGCCAGCAAAGATGGTCGCCGGTCCGCGCCACCCCAGCTTGGCCGCAGCCCGCTCCAGCTCCGACTGCACCGTCCGCCGACGGGCCTGCCGCTGGCTTCCGAAAAAGCCGGACCCCTCATACGCCAGGATCAATTTGTAACGTGCCATGGCACCCGCGGAAAACAAATCTAGATCGCCGGCCGCGCACCGGCCTCCGCAAGGGACTACTCTTCCACCAACTCTAGGATCACCATCTCGGCGGCATCCCCAAGCCGAGGCCCCATCTTCACCATCCGGGTATAGCCGCCGTGACGATTCGAGAAGCGCGGAGCGACCTCCTCGAACAGACGCTTAATGATGCTTCCGCCACCCAACTTCTCCACAACCTGCCGCCGGGCGGCAACCTTCCCAGCATCCGATGCGTTGGCACTATTGCGGGCGATTGTTATGATCTTCTCCGTCTCGCCGCGAATGGCCTGCGCCTTGGCCCTGGTCGTCCGTATTCGGTCATGGGTTAGGAGCTGTCGCATCAGCGTGCGTCGCAACGCCACGCGGGCACCCGACGTGCGTCCCAGTCTATAGCCTGCAATCTTGTGCCTCATCTGCCACCTACTCCGTGGTTTGCTCGTCCTTCAGAAAGCCCTTTTCCTGCATCTTCTGGCGCAACTCATCCAGACTCTTTTCCCCAAAGTTGCGTATGGACATCACCGCCGACTCGCCTTTGTCGAGCAGCTCCAGGACATCGCCCACGGTGGTGATACCGGTACGCTTCAGCGAATTGAACACGCGCACAGAGAGGTCCAGGGCTTCTACCGGCGTCTCGGCCATTTCGCTGGAAAGCCTGCTTCCGCCGATTTCCCGCTCTGTAACGATCGTCAACATCTCCTCGTTGATGCCGGCGATCAAACGAAGGTGATCAATGATCAGCTTGGCGGAGGTGCTGAGAGCTCGCTCCGGGGAGACGGTGCCATCCGTCCAGATCTCGAGGATCAGCTTGTCAAAGCTCGTGCTCTGGCCCACCCGGGCAGAGGTCACTTCCCAGTTGACGCGCTTGACAGGACTGAAGACGGCGTCCACGGGCAACTCGCCGATGGGCATACGTCCGCCATGTTCGGTGGCCGGCGAATAGCCACGTCCTCGCTCGACCGTGAACTCCATATCCAGCTTGGTCTTGGCGCCATCCACTGTGAACAGATACATCTCGGGATTCACGATTTCCACCTCGGCCGGCGTCACGATGTCGGCCGCGGTCACCGTACCTTCGCCACGCACCTCAAGGTGCATGCGGGTGCTATCCACCCCCTCCAGCTTCATGCGGACCTGTTTCACCTGGAGCGTGACCTGAATAACGTCCTCGCGGACCCCCGGAATGTCACTGAACTCGTGCAGCACATCCCCGATGCGCATGGAAGTAATCGCCGCACCGTCCAGGGAAGACAGCAGCACGCGGCGCAGGGCATTGCCCAAGGTTACCCCGTAGCCGCGCTCCAGCGGGCTGATAATGAACCTGCCATAGTTCCGAGCTTCGGCTTCGCGCTCGATCTTCGGCATAACCATGTTCGTGATTCCAGTCACGCGTCACCTTCCCTTGAAAGGACCCGCAAACGATCGCGCAAGTCTCCGATTACGTGCCCTTCCCAATCCCGGCCCACTAGCGGCGGGAGTAGTACTCGACGATGAGCTGCTCGTTCAGCGTGCCTTCGATTTCGGGGCGATCGGGCATGCGGGAAACCGAGCCCAGCATCTTCCCCATGTCCCGGGCAAGCCAAGCTGGGGTGGTCCGTTTCTCAGCCAGCCCCGACAGTTCCTTAAAGTAGGTGAGCCCGCCCGAGCCTTGCCGCACGGCAATCTGGTCGCCTTGCTTCAGGAGCATCGACGGAACATCCGTGCGCCGACCGTTCACCGTGAAGTGCCCATGAGTCACAAGCGAGCGTGCCTGCGATCGACTCGACGCAAAACCCAGTCGAAATACGACATTGTCCAGTCGGGACTCAAGTATCTGCAGCAGATTGAGGCCGGTCAGGCCGCGGCGCCCGAGGGCGGTTTGATAGTAGCGCCGGAACTGGCGTTCGAGGACGCCGTACACGCGGCGGGCCTTCTGCTTGGCGCGCAACTGGCGGGCGAAATCCGACTCGCCCGTTCGGCTGGGTCTCCGCCCCCTGCCCGCGGTCTTTCCATGTTGTCCCGGCGCAAAATTGCGCTTCTCGAAGGAGCACTTCGGCGTGAAGCAGCGCTCGCCCTTCAGGTAGAGCTTTTCTCCTTCGCGCCGGCACAACTTACAGACTGGGCTGAGTGTCTTGGCCATAGATCATTACCTCGTTCGATTAGACGCGGCGCTTCTTGGGCGGCCGGCAGCCATTGTGCGGGATCGGGGTGATATCCGACATGGAACGCACCTTCAGTCCCTGGGCCTGCACGGCGCGAATGGCGTTCTCACGCCCGGGACCAGGCCCCTTGACGAATAGATCGACCTCCTGCAGCCCCAACTGCTGGGCAGCCCGGATGGCTTGCTCAGCAGCCAGGCGGGCCGCGAAGGGCGTGCTCTTGCGCGAACCCTTGAAGCCGGCTGAGCCCGCCGAGCCCCATGCGATCGTGTTTCCGTCGGTGTCCGTCACCGTTACGATCGTGTTGTTGAAAGAGGCAAAAATGTGAACCTGCCCGCTGGACAGGCTACGCTTGCCTTTTTTGGATGCACCGGCCGTGCGTCGTGCAGAACGAACACTCTGTGCCATACCTGATCTCTCCTCGATTACTTCTTTCCACCGCGGCGGCGGCCACGCCCTGCGACGGTCTTCTTGGTGCCCTTTCGCGTCCGGGAGTTGGTGCGGGTGCGCTGGCCGTGGACCGGCAGATTGCGTCGGTGGCGCAGGCCCCGGTACGATCCGATCTCGATGAGACGCTTGATGTTCATCTGCTGCCCGCGGCGCAGATCGCCTTCCACCTTGTAGTTCTTGGAGATGAACTCGCGGATGGCCGTCACCTCGGCCTCGGTCAGATCCTTGATACGGGTGTCGGGATTGACACGTGTCGCCGCCAGGACTTTCGAGGCCCGCGTCGCGCCGACGCCAAAGAGGTATCTCAGGCCCACTTCCACACGTTTGTTCCGGGGCAGGTCAACGCCTTCGATTCTGGCCATGCTTCACCTTATCCTTGCCGCTGCTTATGCTTGGGATTCTCGCAGATGACATAGATGCGCCGTTTGCGCCTGACAAGTCGGCACTTGGCGCAGCGTTTTCGGATGGACGGGCTCACCTTCATTCAGACATCTCCTTCAGATGCCGCAGAAGCGGCAAACACTTCATTATAAATGCAATCCTCTCTGGTGTCCAGCGGCGCATGCAACGCCTCTCAGGGAAGGGTCAGGATCAGGGGGTCTCCTTCGGTGACAGCGATCGTATGCTCGAAGTGCGCTGTCAGCGATCGATCGGCAGAGATGACAGTCCATTTATCTTTCAAGACGCGGGTCGCATGCGTCCCCACCAAGACCATGGGCTCGATGGCAATCGTCATGCCGGGCCTCAACGGCACGCCGGTACCCGGTTCACCGAAGTTGGGCACCATCGGGGCCTCGTGCATCTGGCGCCCCACGCCATGGCTGGTGTACTCGCGCGTGACGTGCAATCCACGGTTCTCCACAAAGGCCTGTATGGCGGCAGAGATGTCCCCAGTTCGCTTGCCGGGCCGCATCTGCTGCGTCGCGGCCTCGAGAGCTCCTTCGGTGGTTTCCAGAAGATGCCGAGCTCCTTCAGAGATCTTGCCCACACCTGCCGTAAAAGCTGAATCCGCCACAAATCCTTCCAAGACCGTTCCGCTGTCAACAGAGATGATATCTCCCTCACGAAGAACCCGCTTTCGGTTGGGGATCCCGTGCACGAGCTCCTCGTTCACGCTCGTGCAGATCGAGGCGGGAAAGGGCGGCTGGCCATAGCCCTTGAAGGGAGAGTAGCATCCGTGTTTCTGCAGCACCTCGTCGGCGGCGGCATTGAGATCGTTCGTCGTGACACCAGGCGCAATCAGCGCCCGCACCGTGGCGAGCACCTGCGCGTTTATCCTCCCGGCCTCCCGCATGGCCTCCAGTTCCTGACGACTCTTAAGGTGCACCTGACCACTGTTCAAGGGCTAGTACTCGATGAGGGCCTCAATATCCTGAGTGACCCCTTCGATTGGCTGCGTTCCGTCAATCTCGATCAACTTGCCTTCGCCGCGGTAGTGGTCTATGAGTGGTGAGGTCTGCTCCATATAGATACGGATACGGCGGCTAACCGTCTCGGCCTTGTCATCCTCGCGCTGAAAAAGCTCAGATCCATCCATATCGCAGATCCCCGGACGGTGAGGGGGGTTGAATCTTGCGTGAAACACGTGACCGCCGGCCCTGCACGTGAGGCGGCCGCTGATGCGCTCCACCAGGACTTCGGCCGCCGCATTGAGGAAGGGCACAACCGTGACGTCCGCCCCTCTTTTGGCCAGCAATTCGCGGAGAGCCCGGGCTTGAGCGGGAGTGCGCGGGAAGCCGTCAAGGATGGCCCCAGCAGCGCAGTCGGGCCTGGCCAGACGCTCCCTCACCATCGCGATCGTCACGTCGTCGGGCACAAGTTCTCCCCTATCAATGTAGGCCTGAATTTGTTGCCCAAGCTTCGTCTGGCGTTTCATGTTCTCCCGAAACAGGTCTCCCGAGGAGATGTGCGGAAGGCCGGTCTTCTCGGCGATAATCTTGGCCTGGGTGCCTTTCCCTACACCTGGTGGTCCAAGAAGCACGATGTATGGATCCATGGCGAGGAAGCCCGTCTAGCGCACCAGGAGCGAGTCCTGGTAGCCATGGAGCTTCAGCTCGGCTTCGATATTGAGGAAAGTGTCGCGCACCACGCCTACGACGATCAGCAAACCGGCGGATGATACGAGGAAAAGGCCGGCTGAGGCCGAGGCCGAGGCAATATTGAAGAGCTTGAGCAACTGGCTCAGGAGGTACGGCATGGCCGCAACGATTCCCAGAAAGACGGCCCCCGGCAGGGTGATACGCTGCTGGACGCGATTCAGGTACTTCTGCGTGGTTTCCCCCGAGTGCACGCCTGGAATCTGGGCGCCAACCTTCTTCAGGTTGTCACCATAGTTTTGTTGCTCGAAGAGCACGCTGGTATAGAAGAATGTAAAAGACACAACCATCAGGAAGTACAGCAGCCAGTAGACCCAGTTGTTGGTGCCTGTACCACCCAGTGTGCTTTGGATCCCAAGGGCGAAGTTCTTTATGGTCTCATTCGCCGAACCGGTGAAATAGCTGGCGATGATGGCCGGAAATTGCAGGATTGCACTGGCAAAGATAAGCGGAATCATGCCAGCCAGATTGACCATCAACGGCAGCGTGCCCTTGACCGGCATCGACATCCGGCTCCCCATGCGCCGCCCGGGGTACATTACGGGGACATTGCGGCGGCCCTGCTGCACGAAAACAATGGCGAAAATCGTCAGCAAAATAACAATCAGAGTGAAGACCATCAGAAAACCAGCGGTTGACGGATCGGCCAGCAGACTCGCCAAATTGGCGGGCATGCGCGCCACGATTCCGGCAAAGATGACCAGGGAAAGCCCTTGGCCCCGAATCCCGTATTCCGAGATTAGTTCGCCGAGCCAAATGGCAAACATGGTTCCGGCCGTCATAGCCAGCAGGACGGTAAGAGAAGGCAACCAGAGATTGGACCCGAAGCCAAACGGGAGGATGACCTGATTCAACGCCTGGATCGAGAGTGAGTTAAAGATATTGATCTGTCCGATGGCCGACAGCGCTGCCATGGGAACGGAAAGGAAGTACGTCCACCGTTCCATCCAGCGCCTTCCCTCGCGCGGATCTTCCTGCATCCTTCGCTGCAGCGCGGGGATGATGGGGATTAGCAGTTGCAGGATGATTTGGGCCGTAATGTAGGGGTAGACGCCCATCGATAGCAAGGAGAAGTTGGAGACCGTCCCACCTGAAAGCAGATCCAAAAAGCCAAGGAAACCGCCCGTTCCTGCGCCGCTCGAACGGAACGCCCGCAGGGCCCCAAAGTCAACGCCGGGAACCGGAACGTTGGCGGCCAACCGATACAGCGCAAGAATCCCAAGGGTAACGAGGAGCTTCCGGCGGATGTCCTCTGACTTCCACAAGTAGCGCCAGCCCGTGAATGCTGTTTTCATTTCGGATGTCCTCGCGTCCCCACCTATTTGATCAACTCAACGGAGCCGCCGGCGGCCTCAATCTTCGCCTTGGCAGCGGCGCTGATGCGGTGAACTCGTACCTTGAGCGGCACCTTCACTTCGCCACGGCCCAGGACCTTGATGGGGTTGGCAGCTTCTCGCAGAAGATGGGCAAGTGCCAAGGTCTCGGGATTAACCTCGCCTTGCACCTTGAATGCCGATGCCAGCTGATCCAGGTTCACCTCGTTGTAAAAGATGCGGTTTGGAGGCGTGAAGCCCTCGCCGCGGATGAACGGGAGCCGACGATAGAACGGCAAGTTCCCTCCCTGCCGATATGCGCGACCCCCTTCGCCAGAACGCGCGCCCTGCCCCTTCGTGCCGCGGCCGGCAGTCTTTCCCTGGCCGGCGGCAATCCCGCGGCCCACCCGCTTTCGACCCTTCTTCGAGCCAGGATTGGGTGCCAACTCGTGCAATTTCATAGAAGCCTACTCTTCAATCCTCAGGAGATGGACGATCTTCTTGAGCATTCCCCTGACCGCTGGGGAGTCCTTGTGCTCGACGGTCTGATGTAGACGACGGAAGCCCAGCGCCCGTACGGTCGCCTTCTGATCCCTGGTAAAGCCAATGGGACTCTTGACAAGAGTGACTCGAATGGTTGATCCGCTGCTAGTCTTCCTAGGCATGTTGCTTCCTTCGCTCCCAGAATGGAAGCAGTTCCTCCGGACGCTTTCCCCGACGGGATGCCTCCTGTTGAGCAGAACGCAGGTCTTGCAGGGCCGCGAAGGTTGCCATGACAACGTTCAGCACATTGGCAGAGCCCATCGACTTGGTGAGGATATCGCGAACGCCTGCCACCTCCAGCACGGCGCGGATACCGCCGGCGGCGATGACGCCCGTTCCCGCGGAGGCAGGCTTGAGAAACACGCGGGCTCCCCCCACCCTGCCAAGCGACTCATGAGGAATGGTTGTTCCAGCCAGATTAATGGGGCGCACGGCCTTGCGGGCGCGTTCCGACGCTTTGCGCATCGCGTCCGGGACGGCATTTGCCTTCCCGGTTCCCATGCCAATGCTGCCGCGCTTATCCCCGACGACCACCGTCACGCGAAAGCGGAACCGGCGGCCGCCCTTCACCACCTTGGCCACCCGGGCGATTTCAATCACCCGTTCCTCAAAGGCATCCTGGCTTTCAAACTGCTGCTGTCGCTGAAACCGATTTCTTTCGGGCATCTGATACTCCACCGGGCCTAGAACTTCAGGCCGCTCTCACGGGCGCCGTCGGCCAGGGCTTTAACGCGTCCGATGTACTTGTAGCCGCCTCGATCGAAGACCACAGTCTGAATTCCCTTTGACCGGGCCCGCTCACCTACTGCCTTGCCGACGACCTTGGCCTGCTCGGCCTTCTTAAGTCCCCTAACCTCTGAACGAAGCTCTCGATCCAAACTGGATGCCGAAACCAGGGTGCGACCGGCAGCGTCATCGATGATCTGTGCGTAGATTTCCTCCACGCTGCGAAACACGTTCAGCCGCGGCCGCTCGGCGGTGCCAGCGACCTTGCCTCGAATCCTCCGATGGCGCCGAACGCGTCCTTCCAAGCGGGTCTTCTTCGCCATTACTTTGCCGCTCCCTTTCCAGCCTTGCCGGCCTTTCGGCGAATGCGCTCGCCCAGATAATGCAAGCCCTTGCCGTGATAGGGCTCAGGAGGCCGAACCTTGCGAATGTTCGCCGCAACCTGGCCGACCAGTTCTTTGTCATGTCCCATGACCTTGATCTGTCGGGTCTTGGGATCAGTGTCAAAGCTCACGCCTGCCGGGGGTTCGATCTTCACCGGGTGGGAGTACCCCACGAACAGCGCCAGGTTCTTGCCTTCCATCTCGGCGCGGTAGCCCACACCATCGACCTCGAGAACAACTTGGAAGCCCTCCGTCACACCGCGCACCATGTTCGCCAGCAGGGCCCGCGTGGTTCCATGCAAGGCGCGCTCGGCGGGCTCATCAGAGGTCCGTGTCACCACGATTTGGTCGGCCTCCAGCGCAATGCCAATCACATTTGAGAACGTGCGCTGGATCTCACCCTTCGGCCCCTTGACAGTGATCGCCGAGCCCCTCAGGTCAACCTTGACGCCGCTGGGCACCGGCACGGGCAGTCGTCCAATCCGAGACATCTCCTGCTCCTGCTTTCTACCAGACCTTACACAGGATCTCGCCGCCCACGCCCAGCTGGCGGGCACGGGCCCCGGTCATCACGCCTTTTGGCGTCGAGAGTATCGCCACACCCAAACCGGAAAGCACCCACGGGATCTCTGTCTTCTTGGTGTATATGCGCCGTCCTGGTGAACTGATGCGGACGATTCCGCTTAGGACTGGGCGACGGTCGCGGCGCTCGCCAACGTATTTCAGCTTGAGCCGCAGCGTACGGAAAGCGGGGCCGTCGCCTTCCACTACATCGAAGCCCTCCAGAAAGCCCTCGTCCTTCAGAATCCTGGCAATCTCAGCCTTGATCTTGGAGCTCGGCATGGCAACCTGTGACTGGCCAGCCATGACCGCGTTGCGGACTCGGGTCAGCATGTCAGAAATTGGATCGTTAATGGTCATGAGCGCACCTTTGCCGGCTTACCAGGAGGCCTTGACGACGCCGGGAATCTTGCCCTGCAGGGCCAGCTCACGGAAGCAAATGCGGCACAAGCCAAAGCGGCGCATATAGCCGCGCGGCCGTCCGCAGCGCTGGCAGCGATTCCGCACCTGAACGGAATTGCGCCTACGGAGCTCGCGGAATTGCATGCATTTCTTTGCCATACTCTATGCTTCCTTCTTTACAAACGGCATCCCGAGCAGCTGCAACAGAGCGCGGGCATGTTCATCGGTCCGCGCGCTGGTCACAATCGTCACTTCCAGCCCGCGCAACTTGTCAATCTTGTCATATTCAATCTCAGGGAAAACAAGCTGGTCTCTGAGACCAAGCGTGTAGTTCCCGCGCCCATCAAAGGCATTGGCGGACACGCCCCGGAAGTCGCGCACCCGAGGCAGGGCGACGTTCAGCAGACGGTCCAAGAAAGACCACATGCGCTCACCCCGCAACGTGACTTTGGTGCCGATAAGCCGACCCTCGCGGAGCTTGAAGTTCGCAATACTCTTGCGGGCTTTCGTCGTTATGGGCTTCTGCCCGACAATTGTGGTCAGGTCCGCCACCGCCGCTTCCAGGGCCTTGGGATTGTCCAGAGCCTCACCCGCTCCAATGTTCACGACCACCTTTTCGACTCGCGGCACCTGCATCACATTCTTGAAGTTGAAGGCCGCAAGCAGCGCCGGCACAATCTCTTTCTGGTATCGTTCGCGCATGATGTTCATAGCGTGTGCTGCCCCACTAATCCACCAGCTGATCGCAGTTCTTGCAAACGCGGTGAGCCCCCGCTTCATCTCGCTGAATCCCCACCCGCGCTGCTTTTCCGCACTTGGGGCAGACCAGCATGACATGCGAGATATCCACGGGCGCCTCAAACTGGATGCGACCCGGCTTGATCTGGCGCCCAGCCTGCGTCTGCATCTGCCGCTGGTGCTTGGTGCGAATGTTAATGCCCTGCACCACCACCCGCGCGGGAGCCTTCATCACCGTGATGACTTCGCCGCGCTTGCCCTTGTCTTCCAACCGTCCGCTGATGATCTCCACGGTATCGCCTTTGCGTATCTTCATTCTCATTGTGCGGTCTCCTGCAGGTCCCTAAAGCACTTCCGGCGCCAGGGAGACAATCTTCATGTACTGCTTGTCCCGGAGCTCGCGGGCCACGGGTCCAAATATGCGCGTACCGCGCGGGTTTTGCGTATCGGGTTCAAGTATCACCGCCGCGTTGTCATCAAAGCGGATGTAGGAACCATCCTCCCGCCTCCACTCCTTCGTCAGACGCACAATGACCGCGTGCACGATTTCGCCTTTCTTGACGGCGCTCTGCGGGGTTGCGGACTTCACCGTTGCCACGACTACATCCCCAATCCGGCCGTAGCGGCGAGTGGAGCCGCCCAGCACATGGATCACCAGCAACTCTCGTGCACCGCTGTTGTCGGCTACTTTCAGGCGGGATTCGTGCTGGATCATGAGCCTGTCTCCTCCGGAACTGCGGGGGCATCTGGTTCCACAGGAAGATCGGCGGAGGCTACTGCTTCGACGCCTGAATCGGCCGTGCGAATCTCGCGCCGCAAGACGGCTTCAACCACCCAGCGCTTATCGCGTGACAGCGGCCGCGACTCAACGAGCTGCACCTGGTCACCCACTTGGCAGGCATGTTCGTCATGCGCCTTCACCCGGTTGCTGGAGTAGATCACCTTGCGATAAAGAGGATGCCGGAACTTGCGAACGATTTCCACAACGACCGTCTTCATCATTTTGTTGCTGGTAACCCTGCCCACCATGCGGCGACGTTTGTTCATGCTTTGCCTTCCTTGACCGCCACGCGTTGGCCTTCGCCTAGGATCGTTTCCATTCGGGCAATCTCACGGCGTAGCAGGCGGAGGCGACTAGTATCCGTCAACTGGCCTGTGACCTGCTGAAATCGGAGCTTGAGGAGCTCTTGGCGGGCGTCAGCCAGCTTGGCCCGGATCTGCTCAAGCTGCATCTCGCGGATTTCCTTGGTCTTCATGTTCTCATTCTCCTGCTTGGCGCGGCCCGCTCACTACCTTGGTCTTGATGGAAAACTTGTATTGTGCGCCGCGCAGGGCGGCCAGTGCCTGCTCTGCGGGGAGACCACCCACTTCGAACATGATCCGGCCAGGTCGCACGACGGCCACGTAGTACTCAACGCCGCCTTTACCGGAACCCATGCGAGTCTCGGGCGGACGGTGCGTATAGGGCTTGGCGGGGAAGATCCGAATCCAGACCTTGCCACGGCGCTTCATTTCCCTAACGATTACCCGGCGGGCCGCCTCTATCTGCCGGGCTGTAATCCAACCCGGCTCGAGAGCCATCAGGCCGAACTCGCCGAATGACACCTTGGCCCCACGCAGGGCCTTGCCCCGCATGCGCCCGCGCATCTGCTTGCGCCATTTGACACGTTTTGGCATCAACATAATGAGAACCCTACGTTGTGAGTGTGGAAAGGAGCCGACGCCGACCGCGCACGCGGGTGGCGCAGGTCCGCCGCTACTCGCTGACGTACACCCCCTCAGTCGACTCGGTCTTCTCTTCAACCTCGGGCGTGGACTCGCCCCGGTAGATCCAAACCTTGACCCCAATCTGACCGTAGGTGGTGTGCGCTTCGGTTCGGGCAAAGTCGATATTGGCGCGCAGCGTTTGCAGCGGTACTCGACCGTCGCGCAGCCACACGTCGCGCGACATCTCTGCTCCGCCGAGCCGGCCACCCACCATAATCTTGATGCCTTGGGCACCCTGCCGCATGGCCTGCTGGATGGCCCGCTTCATGGCCCGCCGATACGCGATACGGCGCTCAAGCTGATCAGCAACATTGCGGGCTACGAGGGTCGCGTCCGTATCCGGCGACGCAATCTCCTTCACATCCAAGTCGATTTTCTTCCCGATGAGTGTCTCAAGGCTCGCCCGGATCCTTTTCACTCCCTCGCCTTTTCGACCGATCAGGATGCCGGGCTTGGCCGTGTGAATTGCAATGCGCACCTTGCCGGGGAACCGTTCAATATCGATACGCGCGATGCCGGCCTTGCCATTCAACACCATTTCAGGCAATTCCCGACGCAGTTCGTTGGCGCGCATGTCCACTGCAGCCCCGCCCTTCGAGGTGCCCCCCACGAGCATGCTTCGAATGGCGAAGTCTTGGTGGAGCTGCTCGCGGTAGGCTTTGCCCTCGGCAAACCAACGGCCCTGCCACGGCTGGTTGATGCCCAAGCGCATTCCGATTGGATGTACTTTACGACCCATTACGCCATTAGTCCTTTCCTACGACCCGCGCTCACGCAGAACCACCGTCAGGTGCGACTGACGCCGGAGGAGCGGTTTGAAACGCCCGCGCGCGCCGAAGCGACGCCACTTTCGCGTGGGAGCCTCATCGGCAAAGATCTGGGCTACGTACAGGTTGTCTCGGCTAACCCCGAAGTTCTCCTCCGCATTGGCCACAGCCGACTTCAGCAACTTGAGCACTGGCTGGCCTGCGCGTTGGCGGGCGAAGCGCAAGCGTTGCAGTGCCTCATTGGCATCCATACCGCGCACAGTATCCAGGACGAGGCGAACCTTCTGAGCAGATTGGGGCAGGTAGGTCACCTGGGCCCGGATGTCCTGGCTCATGATTTCACCTCGGCCGGCGCAGCGGTGGGGACCGCAACAGCCTTCTCTGCAGTCTGATGCCCACGGAAAGTGCGCGTCGGGGCAAACTCACCCAGCCGGTGTCCCACCATGTTTTCAGTGATATAGATCGGGACGTGCCGGCGACCATCGTGCACAGCTATGGTGTGTCCCACCATCTGCGGGAATATGACGCTGGCGCGGCTCCACGTGCGAATCACTCTCTTCTCCCCTTTTTGATTCATGGCTTCCACGCGCTGCAGCAACCGGGGTTCCACGTGCGGGCCTTTCTTCAGGGAACGTGACATTTCTACCTCGAGTGTTTCCGTCTAAACCAGAACCAGCTACCTGCCGCGCCTGCGCACAATGTACTGGTCGCTCTTCTTGTTCCGCCGGGTCTTGTACCCCAGCGTGGGCTTACCCCAAGGGCTCTTGGGGCCTGGCAAACCAACTGGCTGACGCCCCTCTCCGCCGCCATGCGGGTGATCTCGAGGGCTCATGGCGGATCCCCGCACAGTTGGCCGGATACCCTTGTGGCGTTTGCGTCCCGCTTTCCCCAACTTCACATTGCTGTGATCCACGTTGCCAATTGTGCCGACTGTGGCATAGCAGCGCTGTCCCACGAGCCTCACCTCGCCGCTCGGGAGGCGCACGTGGGCGAAGTCGCCCTCCTTGCTGAGCAGCTGGGCGGAGCCGCCAGCAGTCCGCACAATCTGCCCGCCGCGCCCCGACTTGAGCTCGATATTGTGGATCAGGGTGCCTACCGGGATATTGGCAATGGGCAGGCTATTGCCTGCACGAATCTCGGAATCCGGTCCGGACATCAGGGCATCGCCCACCTTCAGATCGACGGGCGCCAGAATGTAGCGTTTCTCGCCATCCGCATAGTGCAGGAGTGCAAGTCGCGCGGTCCGATTGGGATCGTACTCGATCGCCGCGACCACAGCAGGTATGCCGTGCTTGTCACGTCGAAAGTCCAGAATCCGCATTTGGCGCCGATGCCCGCCACCACGGTGTCTCACGGTGACTCTGCCGTGCACGTTGCGCCCGCCGTGCTTGCGTAAAGGGGCGATCAGCGAACGCTCGGGCTCCGAACGAGTGATTTCCTCAAACGTGTAGCTGGTCATGCCGCGCTGACCCGGGGTGGTTGGCTTGTACTTCTTGACTGCCATTACTTCACTCCCTCAAAGATCTCGAGCGTCTGACCTTCGGCAAGCGTCACGACGGCCTTCTTGAACGCAGGCTTGCGAACCAGCAGCCTTCGCGATCTTGCTCGACGCCCCCGCTTGGCCGGGACATTAAGGATATTCACCTTCGTGACATCTACATCGAACATGTTCTCAATGGCGTCCTTCACCAATGTTCGCGTGGCGTGTTTTGAGACCTCAAAAGAGTATTGACTGTGCTTCGCAGCTTGAGCGCTGGTCTTCTCAGTCACCAGGGGGCGCCGAAGTACCTCATGAATATCGATCATCCTCTACTCCTTCCCCAAGTGTGCTGAGATCAGATCCAGCGACTTGAGCGGCACAACGACTTTGTCGTAGGAGAGAAGATCCCGAATATTCAGGTAGGACGTAAGGAGCACCTTGGTGTCCGGAATGTTGTTGCCGACACGCGCCACCCGATCGTAGGCGTCGTCCTTCACCGACATCAGGATCAAGGCACTGGCGCCGCCCACCAGGGTATTCAGGGTGCCAGCCATGGCACTGGTCTTGAGTGTGTCAACCTTGAACTCGTCCACGACGACAATGCCGGCCAGCGCGGCCTTGGCGGAAAGGGCACTGCGAAGAGCAGCTTGCCGCATTTTCCGCGGCATGGAATGAGTGTAGTGGCGAGGATGTGGGGTGTGAATACGGCCGCCGCCGACCCACTGAGCCGAGATGGTTGATCCCTGGCGGGCGCGGCCGGTGCCCTTTTGTTTCCAGGGCTTGCGACCTCCCCCCGCGACCTCGCCCCGCACCTTGGTGTCGTGCGTACCCAAGCGGGCATTGGACATCTGGCGCTGGAATGCCTGATGCATCAAGTCCCGGCTGATCTTGGCCTCGAAGATCGCCGCAGGCAGTTCCACCTGCTTGATTGTCTCGCCTCGCATGTTCAATACGTCGACTTTCATCGTCTGCGTCCTTGCTGCTTCAGGGCTATTGTTTGCGAGATTCTCTAAGAACCACAAGGCTTCCCTTGGCACCCGGCACGGCGCCGTTGATTCCGATCAGGTTGCGATCGGCATCCACCAAGACCACTCTTAGGTGCTGGGCCGTCACGCGCTCTGAACCCATGTGACCCGCCCTACGCGAGCCACGGTAGACGCGCCCGGGCGTGGTCCCGGAGGAATTCGAGCCCGGTGCTCGGTTGCGGTCGGAAGTACCGTGGGTGGCGTCCATGCCATGGAAATGATGGCGCTTGACAACACCCGCAAAGCCCTTGCCCTTGCTTACGCCGATTACATCGATCCGTTCCCCAAGTGCAAAGGCCTCGACTGTGACTTTGTCTCCGACGCTCAGGTCAGGCGACTTGAGACGGAACTCACGGAGGAAGCGCAGTGGTGGAATCTTGTTTGCAGCCAGGTGCCCCAGCTGGCCACCCGTGAGGCGCTTTGAATGCACCTCTCCAAATCCGAGCTGAACTGCCGAGTAGCCGTCCTTTTGGTCGGAACGAATCTGAGTAACGTAACATGGCCCAGCTTCGATGAGCGTCACCGGAAACGCAACGCCTGCTTCATCGAAGATCTGGGTCATGCCGATCTTCCTGCCAATCAGCCCTTTCAACATGGTCAGTTTTCTCCTTCGAAGTTTGTTGCGAGACTGTCAGACGGGGCTACGTCTGCATCATCTCCCGCAAGCGCAGTCAAACGGCGGGGCGGGGCGTCCAGTGATTTGTGGCCCCGCAGAGGCCGCTCTTGCGCCTGCGAATCGTCATGCCGGAACCGAATCGCGCTTCCCGGCACGGCAATCGTCAGATCTTGATCTCGATGTCCACGCCGGCCGGCAAATTCAGCCGCATCAACATGTCGATCGTCTTGGAGTCCGGATCCAGGACGTCAATCAGGCGATTGTGCGTTCGGATCTCGAAGTGCTCGTGGGAATCCTTGTCGATGAAAGCCGAACGCCGAATTGTAAAGCGTTCCAGCTTTGTTGGCAAGGGTACCGGGCCGACGACTTGGGCCCCCGAGCGCTCGGCCGTCTCCACGATGCGCTTGGCAGATTGGTCCAAGACCCGGTGGTCATAGGCTTTGAGTCGGATGCGGATCTTCTGTTTGGCCATGGGGCACCTATGCGATGATCTTGGTAACGACACCCGCGCCGACGGTCAGCCCGCCTTCGCGGATGGCGAACTTCGAGCCCTGCTCCAGCGCCACCGGCACGATCAGCTCCACCGTCAGGTTCACGTCATCCCCCGGCATCACCATCT
>DATIPW010000325.1:0-4018 GCA_035471605.1 Anaerolineales bacterium
CAGCACTTCCAGCAAGGCTGAAGCCGGATCACCGTGATAATCAAAGGTCAACTTGTCGACCTCGTCCAGCATGAAGATCGGATTGCGCGATTCAATGCGGCGCAGGGATTGCAAGATACGGCCTGGCAGGGCTCCAATGTAGGTCCTGCGGTGCCCACGGATCTCCGCCTCGTCGCGCACACCACCCAGCGAGGCCCGGATGAATTTGCGACCCATGGCCCGGGCAATGGATTGCCCCAGGGAGGTTTTGCCAACGCCAGGGGGACCGATGAAACACAGGATTACCCCCTCTCGCTCCCGGCGAATTTGATCCGTGGATGGCTCCTTGACTTCTTCCTTTCGGTCCAAGCGGAGCTTGCGGACGGCCAAGAACTCAAGTATGCGGTCCTTCACGTCCTCCAGACCGAAGTGATCGGCATTGAGGATCTCGCGGGCGTGAGCGATCTCAAGGTTGTCTTCCGTGGTTTTCGACCACGGCAGGGTGACCATCCAATCGAGGTAGGTGCGGATCACGCCGTACTCCGCAGCGGCGCTGGGCAGGCGCGAAAGACGCTCCAGCTCCTGGCGCGCCTGTTTGTCCGCCTCGGGCGCCATCTGGGCCTCGTCGATCTTCTTGCGCAGCTCTTCAACCTCGGCTGCCTGCTGGTCCTTCTCGCCCAGCTCCTTTTGGATGGCCTTCATCTGCTCGCGCAGGTAGTACTCGCGCTGGACCTTCTCGATCTCGCCACGCGCCTCGTTCTGGATCTTCTGGCCCAGCGTCAGCACCTCGGCTTCGCGCACCAGCAGGCCTATCAGCTTGCGCAGCTTTTCCGTGACAGAATTGATCTCCAGCAGCTCCTGGGCATCTTTCAATTCAATACGCTGGAAGTTGGCGATGGTATAGGCGGTCTGCAGCGGGTTTTCGAGGGAGGTGATGGATGTGACCAGCTCCTCCGGGAACGAAGGAATCATTTGGGTGATCTGCTGGAACTGGTCGCGAGCGTTGCGCGCCAAGGCATCGATCTCCAAACCCTCTTCGACGGTCTCCGGATGGAGGGCAATGCGGGCTTTGAGGTACGGTTCTTCAGAGACGAACTCCTCGATCCGGAACCGATCCAGGCCCTGCACGAGCAGCCGCACCGTCCCATCCGGAGCGCGCAGCAGACGGTGCACAGTGGCGATGACGCCGATTTGGTAGAGGTCCTTGGGCCCCGGAGTCTCGAGTTCCGGATTGACCGAAGTCACCAAACCAACAAGCTTGTCTGCCGCCACAACGTCATCGACCAGCTTGATGGAACGTGCCTGCCCAACCGTCAGCGGGACCGCCGTCTGCGGATAGACAACCACTCCCCGCAACGGCAGGATCGGCAGCACCTCCGGGTACTTCGGCTGCTCACCGGCGTTCGTCGAATCCTGGGGCATCCCGTCCTTCCCGCTGGTGCCCGCAAGCACAGAGGGGACGAGCATCTTCAACTCCTCGTCCGACTGGCCCATCCACTCCAGGAGATCGGCCATGCTGGTCTGCCATCTCGATGCAGGCATCATCCCTCGATCTTCACATCAACCCGGCGGGCCTTCGGGAGCGTTACCACCAGGAACCCGTTCTGGTACTCAGCCTGGGATCTTCCAAGGTCGACTGCGCCCGGCAGTGCAACGGCCGAAGAGAACTTGCCAAAATGGATCTCCATCTGGTGATAGGCGCGGCGTTCCGTGCGATCAGGTCGCTGCCCCATGACGATCAGGACGCCATTCTCGTACACGACCTCGAAGTCAGACTCGCGCATCCCCGCGATTTCAACACTGACAACGTATTCTTCGGGCGTTTCGAACAGGTCGGTCGGCGGGCTCCAAGCACCGGCGGTAACTTGCCAGCCCAGCGCGCCGCGAAGTTCGCGCCGCCTGTCGGTAACCGTGAGGGTTTCCGATATGCGAATCACCTTGGGCATTGCTTACTCCTTGCAACAACCGCTGACCACGGACAGGCTCGGGACAATCTGTGTGGGCCCTGCCGGGGCGCCCGCGGCGCGTCAGCCAGCCAGTGCCTTGCGAGCCGCGCCCAAGACTTCGGCATAGTCCGGCTCCACGCCACCCGGTTGCATGTACGCAACGTACGCGAGCTTGTCTTCCCTGTCCACGACGAACACTGAGCGTCGGAGCGTGCGCCGTTCCCTATTCAATGCGCCGTATTTCTCTCCGAACTCCCCGGCCATGTGGTCAGAGAGCGTGACTACCCGATCCACTCCGGCGGCCCCGCACCAGCGTTTCTGCGCGTACGGCAAGTCGGTGCTGATGACCTCAATCACAATGTCCGAGCCCAGCGAGGCGGCCTCCTGATTGAAGCGCCGAGTCTCCCGGTCGCACACGTCAGTGTCCAGGGAGGGGACAGCGGCCAGGATGCGCACCTTGCCCGCCGTGTCAGCCAAGCCGCGCATCAATGTCCAGTCCTGTCTGTGCAAAGTAAAGTCCGGAGCAGTGTCGCCAACCTGCATCAGCCGGTCACGTTCGACTCCCATGTGAACTGCTTCTCCTATCGTTTGCCGCCAACTACGCTGATCACGAACCCTTACGCGGCTTGATGACTTGCGCCCCTGGCGGGATTCGAACCCACAACCTCCTGCTTAGAAGGCAGTTGCTCTGTCCGTTGAGCTACAGGGGCGAGAACGCCGTGAATCCTGTTGCACTCCTGCAAGAGGCAGTTGCCCAAGTCCGGGCGCCTGAACCCAGTATACGCTCCCTGCGTTGGATGGTCAAACCCAGGAAACCGGGGCCACTGCGGTTCGCAGGATGGCGAGATGCCACAGCCTAGCCTCTCCCCCTTTGTTGACTGAAAACGCTCGGTTGGCCTCGACGTCAATGTGCGCAGGGCCCCACTGCGGATCCCTGCATCCGGAGTCAGGTGCCCCCATACTTTGTGCCAGTGCTTGCGGGGGTCCTTGCGACGCCAGGGCGGGTGCCAGCCAGGACTGGGCTGCGCCAGAAATCGAACACCCCGGAGTGATTTGGCCGGATGTGGATCCACTCGCTTCGCCAGCCAGCTGCCAAGCACTGGGCTTCTTGGACTGTACAGTAGAGTTCCCAGTTCAACATTCATCTCGCGGCTTGCCTTTCAAGGACTCGTGGTACCCTTTCTCAGGTACTTCCTGGCTCAACGAACAGCGGCTTCACGCTTGGCTCAACTGACGAGTCTCGCAGACTCCGGGCGATGAACTCCGATACATTGTCCGATCAGGTCCAAATCGGCACCTCGGGAAGACAAAACGGCTCCGGGAGGCAATCCTGAACGGCCCTGTGGCCAGCTGCCTGCTACACCCGGACGGCTAGGCACTCCTGGGTGTACTCGTCCCGCACGTACAACATCCAAAACCCTCGCCCATAGTGGTCCTCCCAACCAGGAGGTCATGGCTCGCGCGTGCACCGGGAAGTGGAGCTTCAGTCGCAGACAGGAGCCGTCTTGCAGCAATAGGCAATCCGATTTGTGCTGCTTGGCGGGCACTTTCAACCCTTCCTGGCGCCACAGGCGTTCTACCCGCTTGTGGCTCACCTGCCAGCCCTCGACCCGCAGCAGCGCCGTGGCCCGGCCGTGACTCCAGCGTCCATGTTGGCTGGCCAACTCCACTGGGCGCAGCGCGAGTAGTTGCTCGTCACTGGCTCGCCTGCCCACGTGCCCCTGCGTCGAGCGGGGTGGTCGCGGGGCCCGGCACACCCGCCGCTCCCAAACCTGGAAGACTTCCCGAGCTCCCCTCACGGCCTGCTAACGTCTCTGCTGACTTTGAAGTCGTCCTCAACGGTCTGTCGAAGGATGGGATTCTTCGAGGACAGGTCGGCTACCAGCTTCTGCAGCCTGGTAGCGTCCCTCTCCAGTCCCTTCGCACTGTGGGCCGGATCGGTCGGCTTGCCGCTATGATCTTTCCCTCATCGATCGTGCATCTGCGCACTAACCTGCAAAGCCCGAATTGACTGACCCGTGGCTCGACCTTGACTACGCAGCACTTCCCCTTCCCCCAGCTTGTTGATTATCCGCTCGGTGTTCAGCGGTCTC
>DATIPW010000326.1:0-4419 GCA_035471605.1 Anaerolineales bacterium
TGCCGCCCGACCCAGCCTTTCCATGACCAAGTTCACGACGGGGCCAAGGGAGACTGCGGTCACGGCGATTAGAGGCAAGTGGTAGTAGTCGTGAGTGGTCACGTGGTAGGCGAAGAACATCCCAAACAAGAGATACGCGCCCCACAGCCCGAGGAGCAAGGAACGCTTTTCTTTATCATCCGCCAAGAGCAGTCCAAGGAGGGCCACCGAGATCGTCAGGGCGCCCACCGCACGATTCGCCATAATGGCCCACTGCACAAAAGTGACCGGGCTTAGCAACAGGGCCGGTATGAAGCGCCCCGAAAACTGCTGCCCCAAAAATCCCTGCTCCACCACGCCGTAGTACACGTAGAGCAGCGCCGGCAAGGCCCCCAAGCCCGCCATCACCCAAAGCTGCCTTCTCCGGGCGAATCTGGCGCCAAACCTGCCGAGACACAACCCCAGACCGGCCCCAATGATGAAGAACGCGGCCACGAACTTGACATAGATGGCCAGGCCCCCGGCAAGCCCAGCCGCCACGGTCCAGAACCAAGATTCTGTTTGGGCCCAGCGCGTGAATGCCCACCAGAAGCAGAGCATCAGCGCGACCATCAAAACGTCGGGCTGGAAGGAACGACTGGCAGTGACAGCGTATGGCCAGAACAAGAAATACCCGGCAGAGATGAAGGCCGCATCTAGGGAGAAAAGCTCGCGAACCAGCAGGAACAGGAATGCAGCTCCGACAATCCAAAACACCGACGCATAGATCCGGGCCACCCAGATCTGGACGCCGGTGAACTCATAGGTTAATGCGACCACCCGCTCAAAGACCTCGGGCTCCACCTCGGCCTTGGTCTTCCACTGCTGAATGGCCATGCGGCGCTGCCAGTCCGGCAACTCGGCATGTTTCTGAAAGTACATCCCGCGAGCTTTTAGCTGGCTCAGCAGCTGCCGGGTCGGGTGAAAATCAAGAGGCAGATCTCCGACATCATAGAGGCGGATTGCCAGTCCAAACCCGAGCAGGAGCACAAGCACGGCAATGCGCGTTGGACGGTTCGTTCCCAGAATCGAGCCGGTGGTTTTGACCATGGTCCGCGATAATTGTAACGCCGGGGCGGGGACACGCCCCCATCAGCGCGCGAGCCGATCCTGCCGTCGTCGCAGGACCCTCTGGCGGATGCTTTCCAATCCGGCCAGCTGCAGCAGGGCGGACCCCAAGAGATTCACGCGTGTAAGCGCAGTTGGGGGGTGCAGCAAGAGAGCGCGAAGCCACGCCTTCAGAGCCTCCAAAGGCAGACCGCCGTCGACCAGATACCGGGCATCCACGCGATGAGCCGACGCCCGGGCACGGTTCCGCACATCCGGGAATACCGGAGCCAAGCTCGGCTCCTTGGACATCCACTCCAGGATCCGGAATGCTTCACGGCCGAAATCCCGGGCCGAGGCTCGGTTCTTCGCACGGGGATGATAGCGGGCAGCCGCCCACGTCTCACCGACGTGAATCATCCGCCCCACGGTGGCCAGCCTGATCCATAGTTGATGGTCCAACAGCATGTGCAGGCTGGTATCCAGCCCCCCAACCGCTTCCAGTGCACTGCGCCGGATGAAGGCCGCCGGCTGCCCGATGATCCGGAAGCACATCAAGTCCTCAAGGGATACTTGCTGGTAGACCAGTTTGTTTGTGATCCTGTTGGCTTCGTCGACAGCCAGCATATTGCCGTACACCAGCACCGCGTCTGGGTGCACTTGAAAAACTCGCGCAGCGGCCCGTACCGTGCCGGGGAGGTAGTAGTCGTCCGAATTCAGCCAGGCGACGACCTCTCCCCGAGCGTGCGCCAGAGCCTTGTTGATCGCGTCGGCCTGGCCGGAATCCGGCTCGCTCACCCACCAAGCGAGACGCGACGCACTTTGCCTGATGATGTCCACGCTTCCGTCTCTTGAACCCCCATCGACAACCAGATACTCCAAGTCGTGATGGTCCTGCTGCAACACGGAATTCAGCGTCTGCTGCAGAAACGCAGCCTGATTGAACGAGGGAGTGATGATAGAAACCAAGGTCATTTGGGCGCATTCAGATCGTACATAATGTAGCCCTCGCCCTCAGCTGCCACGGAGTAAGCCGACAAGGCGAAGGCCACCACAGGCTGGTTCCCGAGCTGACCAAATGCTGTCACCAAGAAGCAGTCAATCCCGGCCACAAGTTGGGCGAAGCACGCCGACAGATGCCGATCTCCTGGCCGAAGCTGCGGGAGTGCCGTATTCTGGGACCATAGGCACACCTTGCGCCAGCCCCAGGACATTAGGTCGAATCCATAGTCCTGTGCCGGGGCAATTACGTCCGCGTCTGCAGGAATGCTTTCCCTAACAGTCTCCCCGAAGCGCAGACCGCCGCTCAAGTCTCCTGCGGCCTGTGCATTTCGAAGCTGCCGAGTCGGGTGCAAGTCAAGCGGGGGCGCGGCCAGACCCTCGAGACGAAGAATGGCCCCCAACACGACAAGCAGAACGGCCCTAGGGAGCCAAGTCGCGGGCCGGGCCCAGGGACGAGCTCTCATTTGAAAAGCGAACGATACTCAGCCTTCGGAAAGATGGTGAGTCGTCCGCCAACTGTGGCGTCAAGCACCTCCCGGCCAACGCGCTGAAACGCGTCTCGGGCCAGGGCATAGGCTGTTTCAGAGGTATCAAGATCAGGCAGCTGCCAGCGGAAGCCCTTGCCGAAATACCTGGTAGAAAAATGATTCGGGTCGTCCCCCATCGAAGTCACAGTTTGATTGGCCTGTCCAGTCGTCGCGAAGTGGTGATCAACCCCGATGAGTACGACCTGCTGGAAACCCATGTGATAGGCAAGTTGAAGCGCCACATAGGTTACCGTTGCGCCCTCCCACAGCCTGCCGCGCGCGTCGCGGGCAAACTTGGGGCTCTCATAGGTGGTGTACAAGAACGTGGGCAGATCAGAACCACTCGTGCCTGCAGGCAGGAAGCGCCGCGACCTCCAAGCCAGGAATTTGGGAATCGAGAGGGCTTGCATCTCATGCAGAGATTGCTCAACTACAAGATCATTCACCGACACCAGGCACGAGGTCTCAAAACCCAGATCTGAAAACATCAAGTAGATCCGGTTGAGCCCGAATGTGAATTCCGACCGGAGCCAGGAAAGGTCCATTCGCCGCAAGCTCGGCCCGTTGCCAACTATGAATGCTCGCCGGCCCCCATAGCTGTCCCGCAAAGCTGCAAGCCGACTGATGCTCTCACGGCGCCACGGGTGCATATAGGCCCCGCCGAGAGCCGGCACCCGCCGCAGCGAGAGGTATAGCTCGCGTGCGCCGCCGCCGAGGAATGGCGGCAGTAGAGCCTTGGCAGCGTGTCTCAGCATGAGTCGTTTCTTGTTGGCGACGCACAAGCGCAGGCAGGGCAGCAAGTACCCCGAAGAGTAGGCACCCTATTCCGTGCTCAGTCTGGCAGTGGCGCCCCCGTCGACCACCATTGCCTGTCCGGTCATGAAGGCTGACTGTTCATTATCCGCCAGGAAGTAGATGGCGCTGGCGATCTCCTCGGGCCTCCCCACCCGCCCATTCACGGTCCTCCGCGCCAAGTTTTCCAGTCTTTCCTGGACATTGCTACCGCGGGCATGCCCGCGACTCAATCCAGCTCTGAGCATCGGCGTATCGACAGCGCCCGGGAGAATCGCATTGACCCGGATGTTGTTTGGCGCAAACTCAATTGCCATGGCCCGCGTCAATGCCAGCAGTCCACCCTTCGAGGCAGCGTAGGCCGCGATATTGGCGGATGTTTGTATGGCGTGGACCGACGACACGTTGACCATCGCCCCACCGTTGATCGCCAACAAGGGATGCGCAAGTTTGGCGCCCAGGAAGACCGATCGCAAATTGGAGGCCATCACAGCATCCCACTCCTCTGGGGTCGTCTCAATGAGTGGCTTGGCTACTTGCATCGCGGCGTTGTTGACCAGTGCATCCAGCGACGCAGCCTGCGATCGAACCTTTTCGAAGATGGCCTGCATGTCAGCCGGCCGGGAGATGTCGGACTGGATGAACAGGCCACGGGGCGGGAAATCGGCACCGAACTCCGTGCGATCAACTCCAATGACACGCCACGACCGCTGGTCAAAATGCTTCACCGTCGCCCTGCCGATCCCGCCGGCTGCGCCCGTGATCAGGACTGTCCGCGTTCTTGCGCCAGGAGGTGTGTTCGCCATTCGTCGCTAGGCCTCAACTTGGCCATCAGGCAGCAATCCCAAGCCTTCAAGCAGATCCTGGATCGTTCGGCGGTGTACCCGATCCCAGGCCGCCGGACTGGAATTCGCATTGTGTGGGGCGAGCATGACGCTGTCCAGGCTGCGCAACGGGCTGTCCGGGGGAAGCGGTTCGGATTCAAATACGTCCAGCGCCGCACCGCCGATTCGGCCGGCCCGAAGAGCCTCGA
>DATIPW010000327.1:0-1756 GCA_035471605.1 Anaerolineales bacterium
CCAATCAACGTTCCCCGCTGCAAACTCAGCCATAGGAACTCCCTTCCAACCGTATTGTACATCCATGCGGCTGCATTTCAAGTGCCAGCACCACGAGGTCCAGTACCCAGCGCGCGGAACGCGCGGAATCTGCAGGCTGAAGCCAACACGCCTGTTTTTGAGGGTATCATTGGATTTGATTTCCTGCGTCGCGTATCCAAATTCGGTGCCGTACAGCTTGGAGTGGCCCGCTTTCGCTGGATGACCGTTTGGCGTCGGAGGATCTCGCTTTATTGAGTGAAGCAATGAGAGATATCAAACGGGCCCGTCCCAAGACAGTAGTGGCCGCCGCCCTGGGTGAGTGTGTTCATGTGGCGGGAATTTCGAATTTCCTGCGCTTGGCCGAGACCGCCGGTTGGCGCACCGTGTTCCTGGGGCCGGCCGTGCCAATTGAAAAATTGCTGGATGTCGCCCGCGCGGAGAACGCGGATCTTGTCGGCGTGTCGTACCGGCTTACGCCCGAGACCGGCGAGCGCCTCCTGGGCGAATTTGCCGAGCATGCCGACGAGCTGCGGCAATCCGGCACCAAGTTCGTCTTCGGCGGCACGCCGCCCGTGGCAGATCGGGCTCGCAGGCTCGGCTTCTTTGAGAAAGCGTTCGACGGCAGTGATTCGCCCGAGCAGGTGCTGGCATACCTCAAGGGTCAGCCGGCGGGCGATCTGAGAGAGTCGGATTTCCCTCAGACGTTGATAGACCGCATTCACTGGCGCTCGCCCTACCCCGTCTTGCGGCATCACTTTGGCCTGCCTACCATGCAGGACTCCGTCGAAGGCCTCCGACGCATCGCCGAAGCCCACGCTCTGGATATCATTTCATTGGGAACCGACCAGGACGCGCAGGAGAATTTCTTCCATCCCGAGCGCCAGGATCCACGCCGCACCGGGGCGGGTGGAGTGCCCGTCCGCACGCCGGAGGACTTCCAAGCCCTCTTTGCGGCCAGCCGTGCCGGGAACTTCCCACTGCTGCGCGCCTATTCCGGAACGGACGACTTCATTCTATATGCTGAGCTGATTACCGACACCATCGGTAACGCTTGGTGCGCCATCCCGCTTTTCTGGTTCAACCAGATGGACGGGCGCGGACCCTGGGATCTGGAAGGTTCGATCCGCGAGCATCAGAAGGTCATGCAGTGGTATGGCAAACGCCATATCCCTGTGGAGCTCAACGAACCCCACCATTGGGGCATGCGCGATGCCCCGGATGTCGTGTTCATCGCCAGTGCCTTCCTCTCGGCCTACAACGCCCGGCACTTTGGCGTCCATGACTACATTGCGCAGCTCATGTTCAACAGCCCGCCCGGCACCCGCGATGCCATGGATCTCGCCAAAATGCTGGCCGTCATGGAGCTGATCGAGCCGCTGGCCGGGGAAGACTTCCGCATCTGGAAGCAGACCCGCATTGGCTTGCTCTCACATCCCCTGCAGCCCGATGCGGCCCGCGGCCACCTGGCAGCCGGCACCTACCTCCAGATGGCCCTCAAGCCGCACATCTATCACATCGTCGGCCACACGGAGGCCGACCATGCGGCCACCGCCGAGGATGTCATCGAGGCCAGCCGCATTGTGCGCCGCGTGATTGACAATGCGCTGGGCGCGCCCGACATGACCGCTGCCCCCGAAGTGCAGGCCCGCGTGGCGCACCTGGTCGGGGAAACGCGCTTCACGCTTGACGCCATCCGAAGCCTGGCCGGCAAGGGTGTGGATGCCTGGGTTGACCC
>DATIPW010000328.1:0-28468 GCA_035471605.1 Anaerolineales bacterium
GGAGAAATGGGTGCCGCACCCGCGCAACCCGGTTGTGCGCGATCTTGGCTCGGCGCGTCCCGCGGGCCGCATCTTCCTGGACCAGGGTGAGCTGATTCGGCCTTCCCAGGATTCGCTGCGCCGCTACGGCCACAGCCTGAAGTTCAATCGCATCACTGCCCTCAGCGCGGAGCACTACGGCGAGCAACTGGTGGCCTCGTTCGCGCCCCGCGGCGGCCGGGTACGCGCCACACACACGTTCAACCAGGCCGGCGGATTGACCGTGATTGATGCGGTGCTGCGCAGGCCCAAATGGAACTGGGGGTCTGGTTGAGCCGGCGTGGCTCTGCTGAGGCAGGCCTACTGCCCCAGCTGCAGGTTGTCGCGGACCAGGATCGTCTTGGGATACGAGTCGGATGGCCGGCGGGCGGCCACTCGCCCGCCGATGAAGACTGCCCGGATCTGCCTGCGGTCGGCCAGGCGCTGCAGATCTTCCAACGGATCTGAATCGAGCACCAGCAGGTCGGCGATCTTGTTCTCCTCGATCGAGCCGATCTGCTCTTCGAGGCCCAGCGCGCGGGCGGCGGTCAGCGTGGAGGCGACCAGCGCCTCCATGGGTTTCATGCCGGCGCCCTGCAGGCTGAGGGCTTCAAGGCCGTTCTCGCCATGGCGGTTGAGGGGGGTTCCCGCGCTGCTGCCCATGGCAACCGGGATCCCGGCCTGGTGGGCAAGCCGCAGCGATTTCTTGGCCGCCTCGTGGGCGTCGATCAGCCGTTCCACGATCCAGGAGGGCACCCTGGAGGTGCCGCCCTGCGCCAGCACGCGGCCGGCGCTCAGCGCCGGCACCAGGAACGTGCCGCGTGCCTTCATCTGTTCGACCAGCTCGCGGGACTTGTGCAGGTATGAGCCGTGCTGGATGACGTCTGCGCCGGCGAGGACCGCCTGCCGGATGCCCTCGACGCCACGGGCGCGGGCCACTGCCCGGCGGCCGGCGCTGTGCGCTTCCTGCACCGCGGCCTGCATCTCGTCCGCCGTGAGCTGGAGCGCAGCGGGCACGTCCTGCTGAATGAGCAGCGGGCTGTCTGCGCACAGGTCCAGCGCCTCGGCGCCGCGCCGGAGGTTCTCGCGGGCTGCGGAGCGCACCTGGTCCGGGCCCTTCGCCAGGCGGAAGCTGCCCGCGCTTTGCGCCGCGGCCGCCTGGCTGCCGGTGATGCACTTGCCGCCCAGCACCAGGCGCGGGCCGCAAAAATCCCCGCGCTGCAGCGCCTCGCGCACGGAGAATTCCAGCCCATTCCATCCCCCGGGATCGCGGACGGTGGTGATGCCCGCCGCCAGATTGCGCTGCGCATTCAGGAGCATCCGCAGGGCCACCGCCCCGTCCCCGCCTTGCATGCGACCGTGGGCCTCGCCGCTGCGCGCCAGATGAACCTGGCAATCGATCAGACCGGGCAGCAGGTACTTGCCCGAAAAGTCAATGTTGAGAATGTCTTCCTCGAGCGAGGGAAGCCAGGTCCTGGAGGTCCCCGCATACACGATCCTGCCTTCGCGGATTGCCACCGTTGCATCCCGCACGGGCTCGCGACCGGTGCCATCGATCAACGTGACGTGATGAAAGGCGATGAGAAGTTTCACCAAGCGCAGTATACGTGCTTAGGGATGATTGCACAAGAACAGGGGCCACGGGAAGCAGTGGTAATATTGGCGGAGGTCTGCGTGAGGGACGGGCAGGCACACCTCCCATGATGCTTCCCGAGTTATATATCAACGCCCGCGCCACGCTGGGTGAAAGCCCCACGTGGGATGCCAAGACCCAGACGCTGTATTGGGTGGACGTGCTGGAACGGCAGATCTATGCCGGCGCCAAACGCATCGTGCAGCTCAAGGACCGCGTGGGATGCGCGGCGCCGCGCACAGGCGGTGGGCTGATCCTGGCCCAGGGGCGCGGCCTGCGTTTGCTG
This sequence comes from Anaerolineales bacterium, assembly GCA_035471605.1. Taxonomy (GTDB): domain Bacteria; phylum Chloroflexota; class Anaerolineae; order Anaerolineales; family Villigracilaceae; genus Fen-1038. Next base: position 1,938 of record DATIPW010000328.1, read on the forward strand.
CAGCCGGATATGAAGACCCTGCGGCGCGCAGCCCTGGCGCCGCGTGAGCCGGCCCAGAATCGTTTCAACGACGGCAAGTGTGATCCGCGCGGCCGCTTTCTGGTGGGCAGCATGGATCACAACGAGAAGCAGGACAGCGGCGCGCTGTATTCGCTGACCCCGGGCGGGCAGTTGCAGCGGCTGCTGCGGCGCGTCCGGATTTCGAACGGGCTGGCCTGGTCGCCGGACGGCAAGACGCTGTACTTCATCGATACCCCCAGCCGCCGGGTGATGGCGTTTGACTACGATCTGGACAGCGGTGCGATCACGAACGCGCGCGTGATCATCGTCTTCGACAAGAGCTTCGGCTGGCCGGACGGCATGACCAGCGATACGGACGGCAATTTGTGGATCGCCATGTGGGGCGGTGCCCGGGTCTCACAGTGGAAGCCCGACGGCACGCTCCTGGCGCAATTCGGCGTCGAAGCGCTGAACGTCACGTCGTGCGTCTTCGGCGGTCCCGGCATGAATGAGCTCTTCATCACCACCGCGCTGGTGGGAACGGATGCGGCATCGCTGCGCAAGTTCCCCCAGGCCGGCGGCGTGTTCCGCATGGAGACGCACCTGACGGGCATGCCCACGTATGAATTCGGGGGATGAGTCGCCTGCCCGGCCGTGTGCGATGCCGCGAAGCGCATGGGATGAGGGACGGGGGCGGGACGGCCCAGCGCTCAAGAAACGAATAGAGGGCAGCGGGGCTGGAGACTGACTCCGTCGCTGGGTTGCAGGCTAGGCTGCGCCGGTGCTAGTCGGCGTCATCCCCGCCCAACCCGGCCGCCTTTTCGAAGGATTCGCGGCCTTCGCTGACCGAGTAGTAGATCAACCCCACCGCCCCGAGACTGTCGACGAAGCCGAAGCCGGTCAGCTGATAGATCAGGCTGGACGCCAGCAGCACGACGGACATGTAGATGCACACCCGGGTGCAGTTGGCATCCGCCAGGATGGGTGAGCAGCTCAAAGCATGGCCCGTCCTGAGTTTGCCGCGGACGAGGGCCCACATGACGGCGATGGAGATCAACGCGATGACAATGCCGGGCAGTGTCGTCTCGGGCTTGTGTCCGGTCAAGAGGTTGTAGGCCGCGCTGACCGCCAGGCCCGCAGCCAGCACGTAGAACGAGGTGCCCGTGACGCGCAGGGCGGTGCGCTCAAAACGCGAACGGGGCGTGCCCGGGTTCTGCCGGATGCGCAAGACCATGGCCAGGATGCCCGCACCCGACATGACCTCAATGAAGGAATCCACGCCGAAGCCGAAGAGCGTGAGCGCTTCATCCTGGATGCCCAGGTACACGGAGACCAGACCCTCGAGCAGGTTGTAGCCGATGGTGAAGGCTGCCAGCCAGAAGGCATACTGCCAGTATCTCGCCTCGACTGAGCCTGCCATGGATGCCTTCAAAATATGCCTAGCCTTTGACAGCCTGGGCAAGCTCCAGCAGTGCGACGGGGTCAGTGATGGCGAGTTCTGTGCGGGTGATGCTGATCACTCCCTGCCCTGCCAGGCGATACAGGAAACGGCACACCATCTCGCGCGTGGTGCCGATGCGGGCAGCCATTTCGTCCAGCGTGAGACTGCGGGAGACCACGCGGCCCTGCTCATCATGCGGCATTTCTGCCAGGAGACGCGCCAGCCGACCGGCAATCGGCTGGAAGGCCAGGCCCTCGAGCATCTCGCTGGCATGCAGCATGCGGCTGACCATGAGCTGCGTGAGATTCCAGAGTACAGCCCCATTACGCGCGAGGATGGGCTGAAGCGCGCCGCGGGTCCACAAATCCAGCGCGCAGTCCGTGCGCGCTTGCAGCGTCACGGGCATCGGAGCATCCTGAAGGAAGAAGGCAACGCCCCAAAATACGTCTCCCGCACCGAAGGTGGTCACCAGCAGGCTGCGACCTTCGCCCGACTCCTTGACGGCATCCACCTGGCCCTCTTCAATCAGAAGGAAATAGGGCCAGGGATCGCCGTAGAGCACGATCTTCTCGCTGCGTGCGTACTGGCGGGGGATGGCGGCTGCCGCCACAGCAGCCAGATCGTCTCCGGAGCACGACGAGAAAATGGGGTGGTGCTGGACTGCTGCACAGGCGTCCGTCACGGGTTCATTATAACCACAGCACCTCCGGCACCCTCCAATTGCCTTAAGGCAAAGACCACCCGCCGCATTTGTGCTATGTTTCACAAGAAAGGGCAGGATCTGAGATCCTTTGAAACGCTCTGGGTATGCCGCAATGCTGGTGGTGTTGACCGTGTGGGATCTTGGCCTGTCCGCCTGCCAACCCCAGGCTCCGGCCTGCCCGGAGGCCAGCGAGAGCGAACGTTTTCTGAGCGGCGCCGAACTCGAGTGCTCGTTGAAGGCCACGCCGATCCCGTTTTCCACACCGATTGCAGTGAAGCTTGGAAACCTGGAGGTGGTGGCCCAGAAGGTCGTTGCCGGACCGCTGTGCAATGACACCTGGCGCGGGACGGTGTACGTCAGCTGCGACGTCAGAATCCCGGAGTGGTACGACACCCCCACCTTCTTGAAGGATTGCCGGCTGGAGGTTGAGCCGGGCACCGTGGTGTACGTCGCGGCGCACAACAACACGGCGTACTACAACGGCTGCTCGTGCCACACAGGCGAAACCTCCAATCCTTGAGGCCGGCCCAAGCGCGTCCCTGGCGCTCGCGCAGAATCGCAGCGCGGGGCCCAAGGATGACATGGGCAACCCCGCGTTCCGAAAGGAGAATACTGCCATGAAGCCTAACTACCGACTGGGAGGGATCCTTGCCGTCATTTCGGCGCTGATGGGTATCGTGGGACATTCCATTCTGTTCGTCAACTGGTATCGCGTCGGCATGTCCACGCCCTCGGCAGAGCCGGGGTGCGAGATCCTGCTGAAGTACATCCACCCGATGATGGCCGATCTCGGCCTGTTTGGCGGAATTCTCTTCGCCGTGAGCGCCTACGGCTTCTTCACCAAGAAGGCTTGGGCCTTCGTGCTGTCCGTGATTGGTATCGTACTGGCCCTGCTCGGCAGCTGGTTCATCAACGTCCCCTACATGGCGGCCGGGCTGCCGCCCGCATACTTCCCGCTCTTCTGGCCCTACCTGCTGATCTACTTCCTGCTCATGCGAACGGTGGGGCACATCTCGTGGAGTCGGACCTTGGTTGGGCTGCTGACGGGCATGGCTTACATATTCTGCTGGATGAACGGGGTGGCGAGCACCAGTCGTATCATCACGATTGGGGCGCCGATCTTCGTTCTGGTGCAGCGGCTGCACTGGTTGGCCATGCTCGGCTGGGCCGTGGTGACCGCGGGAATCCTCATTCGGCCGCAGGACTGGATGCGGGTCGTGGGATTGGTCGCGGGAACGACGGAATTGGTGGTGGGAATCCCCCTGGCTCTGGTCACCGCCACACAGCTGGGGCGCTTCTCGCTCTTCGCCCTGGCGCCGATCGCCTGCCTGGCGCTGGTGGTTCTGTTCGTATGGCCGGGATTCTGGGAAAGGCGCGTGCTGGAGGCAAGGGGATAGGCGCACCGGCAGGCAGAGGGGTTTGGCGTCAAGCGCAATCGTGGCGCATTTCGGCCCCGATCGAAGTGTTGCACGCCGATCGCGGCTGGCACCTTGGCGGCACGCGGGCCGGCCAGCAATAGCCAATTCCCGTGGGGTTGGCTATGGAACATCCTGCCCCGCGCCTGTGAGAATGAGTGCGATGCAGAAGGTGTCTTTTCTCACCTGATGCGCACGGAGAATGCAGATGACAGCGCTTGACAAGATCCTGCTGCTGGCCACCGGCCTGGTGGCTGTCTACTTGCTGTACCGGTTGTGGGGACGCTACGCCAAAGGCAAGGCCCTGTGGGATCTGTACTACATGATGGCTTTCCTGGTTCTATTGATCTCCGGCCTGCTGCTCATCCTTCTGGGCTACGAGATTCTGGCTTCGCCCTACGTGCTGACGGTGGCAAGCCTGATCCCGCTGGGGATATCGATGGGGATCGCGGAGCAGTACTATCCCGCCTGGAAGAAGCCCTTCAAGTGGTTCGCCCTGATCGGGTTCCTGGTGATTGCGTTGACCAGCCTCGGCGGTATGCAGGTGCCCAAGAAGGTGGCGGTTCCCCTGTTCCACGGGGGAGCCGGGCTGGTGATATTCCTGGGGCCATTCTTTGCAGGGAAGGCGCCCAGGGGATTCCGTTGGGTTGGCATTGGCGGCCTGCTGATTGGCTTGGGCGGCATTGCGCTGGCGTTCCTATCCGCCGGCACCCAGCTGCTTTTCTTCAGCCAAACATTCGTTATGCAGATCCTGGCCGGGCTACTCCTGCTGATGTCCCTGGCCTTCTGCTGGGGATTCATGAAGGATATGCGGGGCTCGACGTGACCGGGCGGAGACGCGATGGTGCGCCGCTGCCGGCCTTGTCCGGCTCAGCCTCTGCACCCATGGCACGCGGGCCAGGTCACGGCATGCACGCACTCAGAGAGCGCCTGAAGTTCCTGTTCACTGCAACCCAAGGCCTGATCTTGATGGCCATGGCCATGGTGGCTCTGGTAACGGCCGTGTTTGGCATGCTCTCCGGCCCAATGGCCGAATGGGGCGTCCGCGACGTGGTCGTACGGCTGCTGGGAATGAAGCTGGTCCAGGCGGAACGTGAAGGGCGCATCATCATCCTGTATCACTCGATTGCCATGGCGATCGTTGCCATTGAAACCTACATGATCACCGGCCTGGTGAAGATGCGACAGCCCTATCGAGTGGCCATCAACACCGGAATCACCGCCGGGTACCTGACCACCATGATCTCCGGCCTGCTGTTCGCCTATTGGGGCCATGCCTGGCCGTTTCACGGCCTGTACATCGCCGGACTGACGATCATGTTCGTCTCCGGCGTGCTGGTGTGTGTGGCACTCTGGCCGTGGCGTCCGGAGTTCTATCTGAGGGATGCCCGGTCGGAGTATGCCCGCACACGCTCGGGCTTGGACCTGGAGCGTGCGGCTTTCTTTGCCATGGCGGTGACCACGGTCATCTCGTCCCTGTTTGGCGCGGTGGCTGGTTCCTACTACGGCAATGGCTTTGAGACCTTCCTGGCGGAGGACATCATTCGCAGCCCCGAGAAGACCACGCTTGAGTACTCGGTGATCGGCCACCTGCACATCATGCTGGCCCTGATCGCGGTGGCCCTCACGCTGATCGTTGGTCGCTGGCTGGACTTCAAGGGCATCTACCAGAAGATCGCCATGCCGCTGATGCTGCTTGGCGTGGTGGTGCTGAACCTGGGGGTGTGGGGTGTGGTTACGCCGCTGGAGCCGATCGCGCACATGATCATCTACATGGGCGCCACGCCGGCGATGCTGGCGGCCCTGATGCTGGTGATCTTTGGATTCGGCAAACTGGTGCGCCAGGGCGTGCGCCCGCTCAAGCGCCCGACCCTGGGCCAGAGACTCTCCGCCCTGGTGCGCGATCCGTTGAAGTTCGGCCCGCTGTGGCAGATGATCTTCATGAATTTCACCGTGAGCGGCGTTGGCATAATGATGGCGGTGCGGCTGGACGAGATCTTCCGTGTCTGGCCGGCGCGCGAAGAGCGCATTGAGCTCACGGGGCACTGGCATGTGCTCTCGGCGATCATTGCCACCATCATCCTCTTGTACTACGGAGACCTGAGCGGGCTGAAGGGCAAGGCCCGGCAGTGGTACGGATGGCTGATCATCGTCCTGTCTGATGTGGCCTTCGCTTGCGTGACCTTGTTCGAGATGAAGCGTCTGTACGTCAGCGAGGCGGAACAGCAGCCCCTGGTCAACTGGCTGATGGCTGGGATTGACTTTGGCCTGGGCAGCCTGCTTGTCGTGCTGGCGGTGCTGCTGCTGTGGAGACTGTTGGACCTGTTCAAGCCCCAGGGCGTCTGGGCGCGTGAAGCCACGCGCCAGGACCTGTACGAGGTGTCCCGGTGAAGGTTGTCTCTGCCTGCAGGCGACGGCTTGTGGCCGGAGTGCTCATGGTCTGGGCTGGGGTGCTTCCTGCGTGCGGTTCGGCGCAGGTGGACGCGCCGGTGCCGGTCTTTGACACCGGCGCCGATACAAGCCGATGGGCTGCCATCCCCGCCGGCGAATTCCTGCACGGGCAACATGAGACGATCGCCTCGACCGACCACGCGTATGAAATGATGGTCTTTCCTGTCACCCAGGCAGAGTACGCGGCCTATTTGAACGAGGCGCTGCCGACGGGCGCGGTCACGTTGCGGCAGGATGGCATCCTGGGATATTATGGGGGGGATCAGTTCCGCGGGGCGCGGCATGAACAGCGTGTCGATGCCGGGGACTACCTGCACATGCCCCTGAATGTCCCGGCCCAGCGATTGCAGTCGAACGGCAAGACTTTCAGCGTCACACCCGGCTGGGAGATGCACCCGGCGACCATGGTCACGTGGTTCGGGGCCAGGGCCTACTGCGCGCACTACGGCTGGAGGCTCCCGACCGAACTGGAGTGGGAAAAAGGTGCGCGCGGACCGCTTGACGGGCTGGAGAGCAACCGCCCGTTTCCCTGGGGAGGCCAGATCGCGCGCAGCAACGCCAACTACTATGCCAGCCGGGATCCATTCGAAAACATGCGCACCTACGGCTCACGCACGACACCGGTGGGGTTCTACAACGGACGGCAGTATGGCGACTACGCGACCCGTGACTCGCCTTCGCCGTACGGCCTGTACGACATGGCCGGAAACATCTGGCAGTGGACAGGCAACGTGTATCCGTTTGAACACTACCGCTATCTGCGAGGCGGCTCCAAGGACACGTACGAGATGGATCTGCGCATCTGGGTCCGCAACAGCGCCACACCTGTGTATGCCAGTCCCGGCGTGGGGTTCAGGTGCGCACGATGAGACTGTTCGGGCAGCATCGCCGCAGCGGGCGCCCGCCCGCCGCGATTTCCCTCGCAAGGCATGGGCCGGCATGAGAGTCATTCCGCAGGCGCGGTCAAGACTGGCGCTGTACTGGCCGCTGCTCAAGAGCCTGCAGACCGGCCTGCTGCTGGCAACGGGCATGGCGGGCTACCTGAGCGCGCATACGCCGGTGAGCGGCATGGCCTGGGCGGGCCTGTGCGTGACCCTGTTCCTGGCCATCAGCGGCTCGACCATACTGAACATGTGGTACGACCACGATATTGATGCCCGGATGGAGCGTACCCACAACCGACCCACGGCGTCTGGAAGTCTGAGTCAACGGGAGGTGCTGCGCCTTGGCCTGGTACTGGCATGCGTCGGCGTTGGGGGTGCGTTGGTCATGCACAGGATGTACGGCCTGGTGGTTCTGGCAGGCCTCTTCTTCGACGTGGTCGTGTACACGCTGTGGCTCAAGCGGCGAACGTGCTGGTCCATCGTGTGGGGTGGAATAGCCGGAGCGATGCCCATCCTGTCCGGACGCGTCCTGGCGATGGGCCGCGTGGACTTCATCGGTGTGCTGCTGGCGCTGTCGGTGCTGCTCTGGATCCCGACTCACATTCTTACGTTTTCGCTCAGGTACGAGGCAGACTACCGACGCGCAGGCGTGCCGACTTTCCCGTCCACGTATGACAGGATTACCACGCGCCGCATTATCGCCCTCTCGGCTGTGCTGGCCGCGGTTGCCATCGGCTGGGCAAGCGTCCTCATCGGCGTCCAAGCCGGCTACCTGCGGCTGATTGCGGTTCTGGCGGCGGGCCTTCTGCTGCTGGCCTTGGCGACGTTCCGCCTCCAATCTGAACGCATGAGTTTCGGGCTCTTCAAGTATGCCTCGCTCTACATGCTGAGTTCGATGATCATTCTGTCGATGCAGGCCCTTGCCTGAACGGCGCAAGACAGGCGGCGGAGGTTGCTGTTGAAGCTTTCGGCGCTCGACCGCCTGATCCTGCTGGCAACAGGATTGCTGGCCGCCTACCAGATCGTGGTCGGCATTGACGATCTGGGCAGCATGCCGGTCATGGCCTACACCATCGGGTTCGGGGTGCTGCTCCTGGCAGGGCTGCTGTTGTTGATCCTGGGCTTCGAAGCGCTGGACAGCCCAATCGTGGCCGTTGTATCCACCCTCATCCCGCTCAGCCTATCGCTGGGCCTGGTCTGGGAGAATGTGGTGGCGTGGCGGCCGGGGTTCCTGGTGTTTTCGATCCTGGGGTTGCTGGCGATTGCCTTGACGCGCGCCCTGCCGGCAGCCGCAAGATTCCGCATCCTCACACTGGCAAGCGTGCACGGCATTGCCGGTTTGACCATCTTTCTACTGCCGATGGCTCTGGCCCTGCAGGGTCTGGTCAAGCCAGCCTTTACGCTTGTGGGCGTGGGCGGCGGCCTGATGGGGTTGGGCGGCCTGCTGCTTTCTTTCCTCAAGGCCGGCCGGCCGATCGTCTCCCGGGCAACCATTCTGCGAATCCTGCCGGGATTGCTGCTGCTGATGACCATGGCGTTTGTGATTGGCTTTCGGAACGGGTAAATCCGCGCGAGGGGGCGAAGCGCATGCCGCGCGCAACAAAGAACGCCCCGACCCGGGGCGTTCTGATTGGCTGCGGAGTCCGGGCAAGCCGGCTACCTTTTCATCTTCTCGGGCACCGCGGCAGAAGCCGGCAGCCCACTCTGCATGCGCTCCTGCTGCAGTTGATGCACGCCGTTGCGGATCTGGTTGAGGATCTTTTCCAGGTTGCCCTGCAGCTGGACCAGGGTGTCCACCACGTAGTCATCGGCATCGCGCCGGGTGGCTTCGGCATCGGCCCGGGCCTGGCTGATGATCTGTTCCGACCGCCGCTGGGCCTCGGTCACGATGTTGTCCTTGCCGGCCGCCTGCTGGGCCTTGTCGCGTGCCAGGGCCAGCGTGCGCTCGGCCTCTTCCTGGGCCTGGGCCATCAGCCGGTCTTTCTGCGCCAGCACCTGCTGGGCTTTCTTCACCTCGTCCGGGATGACGACGCGCATCTGGTCGATGATCTCCAACATGCGATCTTCATCGACCACAACATTGTGGGTAAAGGGCACGGCCTTGGCGTCGTTGAACAGCTCTTCCAGACGATCGATCAGTTGAAGGATATCCATGCAAGCCTCCGCCCAAGATGCGGCGGTGTGGGGGCATTATATATCAATCACGCAAGGCATTGGGAGGGGATTGTTGATCCCCGAGAGTGGTCACTTTTGACCTGAGGGCCTGGTGTACAAAGGGAGGCACCATGCTGGAGACATCCCCGTCGAGCGTGGCGATCTCCTTGACCGTGCTGGAGGAGAGGAAGGTGTGCTGCTCGGCGGTGATCAGGGCCACGGTCTCGATATCCGTCCCGATCCGCTGGTTGGCCAGCGCCATGCGGAATTCGAACTCGAAGTCGGAGAAGACGCGCAGCCCGCGGACGATGACCTGGGCCTGCATCTTGCGGGCGAAGTCCACCGTCAGCCCGCTGTAGCCCATGACTTTGATGCGCGGCTGGTCCTGCAGGGCCTCCGCCACCAGCTGCATGCGTTCCGTGGGGCTGAACATCAGGGTCTTGAGCGGGACGTCGTAGACGGCCATCAGCACTTCGTCAAAGAGCCGGGCGGCACGCCGGGCAATATCGATGTGGCCGTAGTGGATCGGATCGAACGTGCCGGGGAACATCGCTCTGACCATGCAGCCTCCAAGGGGGATCGAGGGCGGCCGGCGGGGGTCCGGCGCGCCGCCTCGTCACGAAACGTCGGCCGAAGCCCTGCCCCAGAATCGATCGAGTGATTCGGCCAGGAGCGCCGCCCCGGGGCTGCGCAATTCAGGATCGGACTCAAACAGGCGCTGGGCCTGGGCGCGTGCCTTCTCGATCAGCGGCAGATCGGTCAGGCTTGCCATGCGCAGTCCGGAAGCGTAGCCGGACTGGCGGGTTCCCAGGAACTCACCCGGGCCGCGCTGCTGAAGATCGCGCTCGGCCAGGAAGAATCCATCGTTTGATTCGGTCATGGCGCGCAGGCGCTCGTTTTCGGAGTTGTCCTGGCGCGCCGGGATGAGCAGGCAATAGGACTGTGCCGGGCCCCGGCCCACCCGGCCGCGCAGCTGGTGGAGCTGGGCCAGGCCGAACCGGTCGGCGCCTTCGATGAGCATGACGCTGGCGTTGGGTATGTCCACGCCGACCTCGATGACCGTGGTCGAAACCAGGGCATCATACTCTCCCAGCCGGAACTTGCGCATGGTCTGATCCTTCTCGTCGGGCCGCAGGCGCCCGTGCAGCAGGCCCAGACGCAGGTCAGGGAAGATCTCCTTCGAGAGCACATCGAAGTCGTCCACGGCGGCCTTGAGCTCATCCAGCTTTTCACTTTCGTCGATGAGCGGGTAGATGATGAAGGCTTGCCGGCCCTCCTGGATCTGAGCGCGAATGAGGGAGTAGGCCCGCTCGCGCTCCTGTGGCCGGAGCACGTGCGTGTTGACGGGCTGCCTGCCGGCTGGCAATTCCTCGATGACCGAAAGGTCCAGGTCCCCGTAGAGGGTCAGGGCCAGCGAGCGGGGGATGGGTGTGGCGGTCATCACCAGGAGATGAGGCTGGGTGCCCTTGGAGCGCAACTCCGCGCGCTGCTCCACGCCGAAGCGATGCTGTTCGTCGATGACCGCCAATTGCAGGTCCGTGAACTGAACGGGGGCCTCGATCACGGCGTGCGTACCGATCACGATTTTGACGCTGCCATCCGCCAGGCCGGCGCGGATGGCGTCTTTTTCCGCGGCCGGGGAATCCCCCACCAGCAAGCGGATCTGCTCGGCCTGAAAGAGGCCTGCGCTGCCGGAGAGGAGTTCGGAAAAGGTGCGATGGTGCTGCTCGGCCAGGATGGCCGTGGGCGCCATGATGGCTGCCTGGGCGCCGGCCCCGGCGATGATGGCCGCGGTGAGGGCGGCCACCACGGTCTTTCCGGAACCCACATCCCCCTGCAGCAGCCGGTTCATGGGCTGGCCCGAGTCCAGGTCGCGGCGAATATCGCTGAGGGCGCGGTCTTGCGCTTGCGTCAGGGCAAAGGGAAGCGCCTGGCGCCGGGCCTGCAGCCAATCGTCTTCCACCTTAAAATGCCGACCCTCGGCCTGCTTCCAATCGCGCTTCTGCCGCAAGACCCCCATCTGCAGGAAGAAGATCTCGTCAAAAGCCAGGCGCTGGCGCGCCGCCTTCAGTTTCTCCTGGGAATCGGGAAAATGCACCTGCATCAGGGCGCTGCCCAGCGGGGTGAGTTGCGCCGCGCTGCGAACGTCCTCCGGCAGCGGATCCACGACCGCCGGTGCCCACCAACCCACAACCTGATTGATGATGCCGCGCAACCATTTCTGGGTGATGCGGCCGGTAAGCGGATAGATGGGCACAATGCGGTTCGTGTGCAGATGTTCGACTTCGATGGCTTCCCAGTCCGGCTGCTTCATCACCAGGCGCCCCAGGTTCTGCTCGACCTTTCCTGAGACGGAGATCTGCTGATGCTCTCTGAGACGATTGCTCAACCATGGCTGGTTGAACCAGATGAGCCGCAGACTGCCGGTCCCGTCGCTGAGAACCGCCTCGACCAGGGTCCGGCTGCCACCGTGGATCGGACGGGATGCCACGGACTGAATGGCCCCAATCACGGTCACCTGCTCGCCATACCACAGGTCCTTGATGGGCTTGAGCTGGCTGTAGTCATCGTAGCGGCGGGGATAGTAATAGAGCAGGTCACCCAGGGTGTGCAGGCCGAGGCCCTCGAGGGTGGCGGCGTGCTTTGGACCGACGCCTTGCAGGACAGTCAGCGGCGCACTCAAGGCAGCCGGAGTCTGGCTGTGCTTGCCGCCGGGCGCCGACTCGGCGCGGGAGGGAGCTGCTGGGCGAGACCTCTCGGGGCCCGGGCCCGAGCGCGGCCCGCGATCACCCGGCGCCGACGACCTCGGGCTGGGGGCGGCAGAGCGCGGCGGTGGCTGTGCGGCCTGCGAGGCGCTCGCCGGCGGACGCTGCCCGGCTTCCGGATAGGTCTCGGTGATGCGCTTCCACAGGCCCTTGAGGGCCTCGGCTCGCGAGGCCGGGCTCAAGCCTGCGTAGGCGCGCAGTCTGGTTGCGACTGCCTGAACGATCTCCTCTTGGATCTCTTCCGCTCTGGCTTCCCCCTCCCAGTAGTCGAGCATCTTTTCCAATCCGCCGATGATGGCTGTGTTGTCGTAGCCCTTCTCCCTTTCCAGCCCAAAGAACTTGCGAAGCTTCTCCAACGAAGGTTGCATTGGATGATTCTAACATGCGCACGTCATGAAGCCGCGGCGCCGGGCCCCCAGGGCGCAGCTTCAGGCGCGCACGGCCGCGAAACCCAACCCGTTGGGTCCGACGTGGGCGCCGATGACCGGAGTCACGTTCACCAGGAGGATGTCGCGGGGCAGCGACGGAGCGCTGGCCTGCATGAGGCGGGCCAGGAATTCGCGGGCGCGAGGCTCGGCACCGGTGTGCAGGATGGCCAGGCGCTCGAAGCTGCCGCCGGAAAGAAAGAAGGAAGCCATCCGTTCGTTGGCCTGGCGCGTCGTCCGCAGGGCGCCAATGGCCTTGATCTCCCCGTCAGTCAATTCGATCATGGGCTTGATATTCAACAGACCGGCGAAAAGGGTGAACGCGGCGGGGATGCGGCCGCTGCGGCGCGCGTAGGCCAGGGTATCCAGGGCCGCAAAGACATGCAGCCGGCGCCGGGTGGATTCAACGGCGTGCAGGGCGGCGTCCAAACCCGCGGGCGCGGCCTGCGCCGCGGCCAAGGCCTGGAAGCCCAGTCCCAGGGAGAGCGAACGGCTGTCCACCACCGTGACCCGGCCGGCGAAATCCGCTGCGGCTTGCCGGGCCACCGCGCCGATGGCCGTGAGGGCCGCGGCGGCATGGATGGAGAGGATGTGCTGGTGACCCGCGGCCAGCAGGCGCTCGTAGCGCATGCTGAACTCGCCGATGGAGGGCGCGGCGGTCGTGGGGGCGGTCTGGAAGCCGGGCAGCCCGGCATAGAAATCCTGGCGGCTGATCCCCGTGCCATCGGCATATTGCCTGCCATCGATCACCAGAATGCAGGGGACAACTTCCAGCGCATGTTGCTGGATGAGATCCGCGGGCAGGTCGCACGTGGAATCAGTGACGATCGCGAGCGTCATGACGCCATCAGGTTGCCGTACGGCGGAGGATCAGACCGGAAAGGCAGAACTCTCTCCCGGACGACCGGGGAGGGTCCCGGCGGGATGCGGGCGCACGCCTCTCACTCGATGGATAGGATGAACTGGTAGTGTGGCTGTCCGCCGTCCTGCAGCTCGACCTCGATGCGCGGGTAGGCCTGCCTGACCACGTCGGCAACGGAGTTGGCGCGCGAGGGAGTCAGGTCCTCCCCATGGATCATGGTGCACAGTTCGTGGTCTTGGGCGACCGCCTTTTCCAGCAGCTGGAGCACCGCCTGCTCGACGGATTCGGCTGCGGCGACCAGCGCGCCATCCAGCAGGGCGATGACCTGACCTTCCTTGACGCTGACCCCATTGATCTCGACGGAGCGGGTGGCAATGGTCACCTCGCCGCTCAAGACTGAACCCATGCAGCGCGTCATCTTCTGGGCGATGGCCTGCAGTTCGCCGTGAGGATCGTGCACCAGCATGGCCGCCAGGCCCTGGGGAATGGACCGGGTGGGAACGACCTGCACCTTCTTGACCGTCACCTCGCTGGCCTGGGTGGCAGCCAGAATGATATTCTTGTTGTTGGGCAGGACAATCACCTTGTCCGTGGGCAGGTTCTCGAAGGCGGCAAGGATCTCCTGGGTGGAGGGGTTCATGGTCTGCCCGCCGCCGACAATCGCGGCCGCCCCCAGGCTGGCAAAGATGCGGCTGAGTCCGGGCCCGGGTGAAACCACCACCACGCCAATCTGGCCGGGCTCCACCTTGGCCAGTTCCAGCTTGGCGGCGCCGGCCCGGGAACTGACATCCTCCATCTGGGCCAGCAGATTCTCCATGGCGACCTTGGTGATGGTCCCTACGCCCATGACGTAGTCGATGGGCTCGTAGCGCTTGTCCAAGGGCACATGGATGTGCATGCGGTACATGCCCTCGCCCTCGCCCACCTGGATGGAGGTGCCCATCTGCTCGAGCCGGCCATAGAACCGGTTGACCTCGAAATCCTTGTTGGGGAAGAAATCGACGACGACCTCGTAATCCTGACCTTCTTCCACCTGCTGCATGGCCGCGTCCAGGTTGAGCGCCGAGAGCGGTTGCACGGTGGCGAGCGGGGTGTCAAGCGGCTGTCCCAGCACGTGGCGCAGGGCGCCTTCCATGACATAGAACAGGCCCTTCCCCCCGGAGTCGACCACGCCTGCCTGCTTCAAAACGGGCAGCAATTCAGGGGTGCGTTCCACGGAGGCGTCGGCCGCCGGGACCACCTTCTCCAGGATGGCCAAGGGGTCCTGGGTATCGCCCAGGGCCTGCCCGGCGGCGGCGGCGGCGTCCTTGGCAACCGTGAGGATGGTGCCCTCGACCGGCTTTACGACGCCCTTGTAGGCTGTTTCGGAGGCCTGGGCCAGAGCCCGGACAAAGCCCGGTCCGTCGATGAGTTCTTGATCCTGCAAAGCCCGGGCGAACCCGCGCCAGAGCTGAGAGAGGATCACGCCCGAGTTGCCGCGGGCACCCATCAGGGCGCCCTTGGCGATCAGGCCCGCCATCTTGCCGACATGCTTCTCCCCGGAATCCTTGACCTCGTTCCAGGCGGAGGTCATGGTCAGCATCATGTTCGTGCCGGTATCGCCATCCGGCACGGGAAAGACATTCAGGGCGTTGACGGTCTGCTGGTTGGTGCGCAGCCAGATCAAGCCGGCTTCCAGGAGGCGCTTCAAGGCCTGCCCGTCGTAGGGTTTCAGGCGCAGCTTCCTAAGGCGGTCGGTCTGGACGGGCATGGGAGGGGGTCCTAGTCGGCGTTGCTGACGCGCAGGCCGGCCACATGCACGTTGATCTCGTGTACGGGCATGCCGATGGCAGTCTCGACATGATACCGGACGGTGTGGGCCACGCTTTCGGCGACCGTCGTGATGCGGGTGCCGTACTCGACAATAATGTAGAGGTCGATATCGATGTTCTCGCCGTCGTAGCGGACGGAAACGCCGCGCGCCGGCTCCCGGGTGATGGTCAGCGCCACGCCCTCGGCAAAGTTCTTGGGGGCCAGGCCCACCACGCCATAGGACTCGAGTGTGGCGTGATAGGCGATGGATGCGACCGCGCGCGGGGAGATGTGAATGCCGCCCAAGGCTGTGGTTTCTTCGCCCATGTCCTGATCCCTTTCAGTGCCGCGACCCGGCCGCCCCAAATTCCCGCCAGATGGCCAGGGCCGCCGGGGATCCACTGCAGACTGGCAGCCCCAGGGCCGGCGGGCACTAATATTACCAGATTTCCGAAAGCGGCCCGCGCGCAGGCCCCGGGCTCTTCAGCGACAGCCGCGCAGGTCGAGGATCTCGGCGAAATTGCCCCCGGGAAAGGCCTCGCCGCGGGCAAAGACGGTGACACAGGGGCTGCGGAGCTCCAGTTGTGACTGCGGGCTCAAGCCATCCCACCAGCGGGAATTGACAAAGACAAAGTCAAATTCGTTTTCCAGAAGGACGTCGAGCCGGGGCGCGGCCAGCATGGCTTCCCACATCGGTCGCTCCTCGCCCCGCGGTACGGTGTAGATGCCGCCGGTGAGCTGTCCGCTCAGGATACTGCCCGCACCCACGTAGCCCAGCATTTTTCCGGAACGCGGCAATTTTCCCCAAGCCTGTTGAAGCAGCCGCGCCTCTGCGTCGCCATAGTGCTCGGAGAGCACGGTGCGGTGGGCCGCCGTCAACTGAACTCCGAGGAGGATCACGCCCGGAACCATCATGAGTGCCAGCACCACCCCGCCCGCAAGACGGAACGCATCCCCGCTCGAGGCGGCGGGACGTTCCCGGTCCGCCGCAAGCATCAAGACCAGGATGACGACCGTGACGTCAATGCCGAAATCCGCGATGTGGGCCACGTTGGCATCTGAGGCCCAGGCGATGAACAGCGGGATGACGGGTGCCATCCAGGCGATGGGCAGCAACAGCTGCAGGCGCCAGTCGTCCCTCTGCGTGCGCCACCAGCGCCAGGTCATCCAGGGCAGCACGACGATGATGATGCCCATCTCGAAGACTCCCGCCAGCAGGGCCCAGGGATCTGTAACCGGCATCGACCCCAGCTGTCCTGAGAGAATGGCGGGCGGCCAGCGCAGGGAAAAGCCCAGCAGCCCCACATCCACATCGGCGCCGGGCGGTCCCGTGACCGGGGTCCCAAAGATCACCTGCTGGGCCATCGAGCCGATGACTCCACCCTGTACCAGCATCAAGGGAATCGAAAGCAGCAATCCGAGAGCTGGGGCACCCAGATTGGAGGGGATCCGCGGCTCGCTTTTTTGGCGGCCGCGTCGGACCCAGAGCAGGACCAGCACACCCGCGCCAAAAAGGACAATGGAGGTTTCGGAGGCCAGGGCCCAAAAGGAGAAGAGCACTGCGAAGAAGAGGCTGCTGCGAGGGGTAGCAGATCGGCGCAGCAGCAGGATGCCCAGCATCAAGAGCATGGGCTCAATGGTTTGCTCGCCTCCATGCGCCATGACGTAGGATTGGTTGATGCCGCTCAAGAAGGCAAACGGATAGCCCAGGGGCGGACTGGCTTCCATGGGCAGGCGCGCGGCCAGGGCGGCGCTGAGCGTGCCGGAGGCTATGCCCCTGAGCGTGACGTGCTGCTCCATGACGGCCAGCGCGCCGGAAGGCAGCAGTAGCATCAGCCAGCGCGTGCCGCCGGCGAGGGCCACCGCGCCGGCCATCAACGCAGGCGCGTAGCTGCCCCGGAGATAGCGCCGGCCCACCAGTCCGGCCAGCAGCAAGGAAAGGCTCCAGATAATGGATTTGGAGAGATCGAAGGCGCTCCACGGGGCCAGATGCGCAAGCTGCATCAGGCTGGCTCCCAGGTAGTGAAAGCCATAGTGATAGCGCAGCAGGAGCGGCTGTCCAAAGTAGGCCATGGGCGGAATCCACCCGTTGGCCAGCGTGGAGATCAGAGCCAGGTTCTTGTACTCATCGAACAGACCGGTGCCCTTGCTGATGCGCAGGAAGACCCACAGCAATACCAAGCCGGCGGCGATCCACTTGCCGATGCGCAGGTCACGCAGGTCAAGCCACGGACCGCGCCATGGATAGGCTGCGCCAAGTCCCAGCAGCAGGACGGCGACTGCCGCCAACAGGAAGGCCCAGAACGGTGGCAGGAATCGACCGATCCAGTTGACGGTCCAGAGATAGCAGACCAAGCCAAGCGCGAAGCCGGCCAGGACCCTCTCCCGGGATTCCAGGGTGAAGATATGCGTGGCCAGCAGCCACCCGCCTGCCAGTATCAGCAGCATGCTCAGGAGCCACAATATCGATCCCCAACCGGGAGCAGAATAGAACCAGTACATTGGGAGATGGGCGACCGCCCGCATCGGCATTATAACGGCTGAGCCTCCGGCTGATGGCTGGCGGCGAGCGTGCGCTGCGCCAGGTCCCGCTTGCAGACCTGCCAGGGGATGGGCGCAATGGACGGTGCGCGGCGGCTGTGGTAGAATGCAGGCCCTGCCAGGGCGGGGACAGAACCAGAGACCGCGGAAGGATCGTACAGCATGGCCAAGTGTTCGAATTGCAACAAGACCACTTCATTTGGGCATCATCGCTCGTTCTCGCAGCGCGCCACAAATCGCCAATGGAAACCGAACCTGCAGAAGGTGACCCTCCTGAAGCAGGGCCGCCTGGTCAAGCAGGTCATGTGCACGAAGTGCATCAAGGCGCTGGGCAAGTCGACGGCTTAGCAGGCCTTCGTCACGGTGACCCAAGCAGAATCACGGCTGAGCGCAGGCCGTGATTTTTGTTTCCGCGCCCGGCAGCGGCGGAATCCTCAGGTTGCGACCGGCGCCCGCATGTTTGCCCGACGCCCGTGAGTTGGTTGAAGCCTGGGCCAGAACGGCATACAATCACCTTGTCATGCCCAGCGCAGGTGCGAGAAATGGCGAAGATGCGAAGTTCCGCATCCTGGCGGAGGTCAGCCGGCAGATCTCGAGCATCCTGGATATTGACCAGCTTCTGGAACATGTCGTGCGCCTGATCCAGGAGACGTTTCAGTACTACCACGTGGGGATCGGTCTGGTGGAGGGTGACCAGATCGTGTATCGCGTCGGGGCCGGAGAGCTGTGGGATGATCCTGGATTTCGTTTCAAGCCCAGCCGCCTGAAGATCGGCGTGGAAGGCCTGACCGGATGGGTGGCCAAGGAAGGCAAGCCCGCGCTGGTTCCGGACGTGAGCGTGGATCCGCGCTACGTCTGGATGCAGTCAAGCCGGACGCGCTCCGAACTGGTGGTGCCCATCATCGTGCGCGACCTGACCATCGGGGTGCTGGATGTGCAGAGCGAGCACCCGGACACCTTCTCCGAAGCAGACCTTGAGCTGGTGCAGGCGCTCGCCAATCAAACCGGCGTGGCGATCGAAAACGCGCGGTTCTTCGACCAGCTGAGGGAGCGCACCGAGGAGGTCACGGAAGCGCTGGCTCAGCAGACGGCCCTGAGCGAAGTGCTGCAGGTCATGGCCCGGTCGCCGACCGATCTCCAACCCACCCTGCGTGCGGTGGCCGAGAAGGCGGCGCGCCTGTGCGACTCCTATGATGCCGAGATTGGATTGGTGGAAGGTGACGTCTTCAAAGCCGCTGCCCAGTGGGGCCCCGTCCCGCTGCCACGCGAGAGCTTTGACCCGGGCATTCCGATCAGCCGCCAGTCGGCCACGGGTCGCGCCATCCTGGAGAAGCGTGCCATTCACGTGGAGGACATCCTGGCGGAGCCGGATGCCGAATACTCCATCAGCCGGGCTCACAACCGCCGAACCGGCCAGCGAACCCTGCTGGCCGCGCCGCTGGTTCTGGAGGGCCAGGCCATCGGCTACATTTTCCTGCCCCGGCGGGAGGTCAATCCGTTCAGCGCGAAGCAGATCGCGCTGCTCAAGGTGTTCGCAGACCAGGCGGCCATTGCCGTGCAAAACGTACGGCTGTCTACGGAGACCCAGCGCCTGCTGAAGGAGACCGAACAGCGCGCCCGCGAGCTGACCATCATCAACAGCGTGCAGCAGGGCCTGGGTGCGCAGCTCGATCTGCAGGGCGTCTGTGAGCTGGTGGGCGAAGAGATCCGCCGGGTATTCGCTGCCAACACCGTGGTGGTGGCCACATTTGACCTCGAGCGCGACCTGATCCTGCGCCACTACGTCCACGAGCGCGGCCAGCGCCTGCAGGTCGAGCCGCGGCCGATCGGCATCTGGAGGCCCTTCGTGGAGCGCGGCCGGTCGCTGCTGGCGAATTCCGGGCTGCATGAGGCCAATCGCCGATTTGATCCTGCCTACCGCCCGGACATAGGCGAGGAGCCCAAATCGATGCTGTCGGTTCCGCTTATCATCCAGGACAAGGTGCAGGGGGTCATTAGTCTGCAGGATGTGGAGCATGAGAACGCCTTCACGGAATCGGATCAGCGCCTGTTGGAGACGCTGGCCGGCTCGATGAGCGTGGCCATCCAGAGGGCACGGCTCTACGAGCGCACCCGCCACATGGCGGTGATGGAGGAGCGGCAACGCCTGGCGCGCGAGCTGCACGACTCCGTCACGCAATCGCTGTACGGCGTCAGCCTGTACGCGGAAGCCGCCGGCGGGCAGTTTGCCAAGGGGAACTACGAGAAGGCCGGGGAATACCTGCAGGATATTCGGAGCACGGCGCTCGACTCGCTGGCAGATATGCGGCTCTTGATTCATGAACTGCGACCGCCGCTGCTGGAGAAAGAGGGATTGGTGGCCATCCTGCAATCGCGGCTGTACGGCGTAGAGAACCGCGCCGGGATCAAGACTGAGCTGCAGAGCAACCTGACGGAGCGCCTCCCGCTGGCGGCCGAGGAGGACTTGTATCGGATTGCGACCGAGGCGCTCAACAACGCCCTGAAGCATGCACGCCCCGGGCATGTGTACGTCAGGCTGCTGCAGGATGAGGCGGGGATCTGTCTGGAGGTCGCCGACGATGGGCTGGGGTTCGTGCCGGAAGAGGTCTCGGGCGGCGGCCTGGGTTTGGCCACGATGAAAGAACGGGCGCGCTCCCATGGATGGGAACTGACCGTGGACAGCCAACCCGGGGCAGGCACACGTGTCCGGACGAGATGGGAGGTGAAAGCGTGAGCGTCGAAAAGCGCCCCAGAAAGCCCCATGTCATTCGAGTGCTGGCCGTGGATGACCACGAGATCGTGCGCAAGGGATTGAAGGCCGTGCTGGATCTGGTTGCCGATATTGAGCTCGTGGGCGAGGCCGAGAACGGCAGGCTGGCCCTGGGACTGGCGCGCAAGCTGAAGCCGGACGTGATCCTGATGGACCTGATGATGCCCGAGATGGACGGCATTGCGTGCATCAAGGAAATCAAAGCAGAATTCCCCGGGGCGCGCATCCTGGTCCTGACCAATTTTGCCGGCGAGGAGATGATCTTCCCGGCCATCAAGGCGGGCGCGGCGGGCTATCACCTCAAGGATTCGACCCCCGAGGCCCTGGTCAACGCCATCCACCAGGTGTTTCGCGGCGAATCAGCCCTGCATCCTCTGATCGCACGCAAAGTCTTGGATGAGCTGCATGCCGGCCCCGAACGCAAACTGTCGGAGGATCCCCTTACGCACCGGGAGTTGCAGGTGCTGCGGCTGGTCGCCCAGGGCCGGGAAAACAAGGAGATTGCCGACGAGCTGGTCATTAGTGAGGCAACCGTCCGCACCCACGTGAGCAACATCCTGTCCAAGCTGCACCTGGCGAGCCGCACGCAAGCGGCGTTGTACGCCCTGAAGGAAGGGCTGGCGAACCTGGACGGGGAATAGCCAGGGGGCTCCACGTTTGGCGTAGTCCACCTCCACATTTGGCGTAGAAAAGCCGGCACGCGACCGTCTTTCTGCGCAGCCGAGACCCACACACCACCGATGCGCCCCGGGCCCATCCCTGCTATCCTGCAGACACAACGCAGGAGGCTTGCGTGAAGCATAGGGCGCCTGTCCGTGGCCCATAGCCCCTGCGATCGGGAGTGACCGCAGCCGGACAACTGCCGGCGCTCCAGAATGCAAGCCGACAAGTGCCCGTGGAGGAGGCCGCGATGATACCTAACAACTTGGGCGTGCCGGTTGAGGAAATGATCTGGCTCAAGAGAGAAGAGCTCATGCGGGAGTTTGAGCAGACTCGCTTGGTGCGTGCAGCACGGATCTCGAACCCCGGACTGGTGGAACGCGCCTGGCTGTACATCGGAAGGATGCTGATCCGGGCGGGGCAGCGGCTGAACGAGCAGTACACACTGCCGCGGCAGACCTACCTCGACAGCAGCGCCAGATTTGCCGCATAGTTGGATGTTCTCTCCTCGAAGGTCAGGGCTTTCAGGCGAAACTGGAAGCCCTGACGATTCTCTAGAGAGATTGCGCGGTCGCCGGGGCGGGGTCGCAGGCCGCTCGGGCACCGCGGGACCCGGGCAAAGCTGGAAGCATGGAGCCCGGCCTGTCCCTGGAACGGCTTTTGCGGATATGCCCGCCCAATCCAAAGCCCTGCGCCTGATGATCGTGGATGACAGTCCCGGGACGCGCCGCGCCTTGAGCGCCTGCGTGGCGGGACAGGGCGGCCTGAAGGTCGTGTGCGAGGCCGTGGATGGACAGGATGCAATTGACAAGATCGAGACCCGTCTTCCTGACGTGGTATTGATGGACTGCCGCATGCCGCGCATGACGGGCCTGGAGGCCACGCGCATCCTCAAGCGCCGCTGGCCGGAGATCAAAGTGGTCATCCTGACCATGTATTCCGACTGCCAGCTGGAATCGCGGTCGGCGGGCGCCGACGCCGTGTTGATCAAGGGTTGCTCGCTGGACGAGCTGGCAGCCACCTTGCGATCCGTGACGGCAGGCTAGTTCGATCCCGTTTTTCTTTTCAAGTGCGCGGGCGACCCCAGGAGGCTTCACTGATCCTGGGGTCGCCCGCGCACCGCACCTGAGTGTGGTACAAGGGGGAAAGGATGCCCGATTTTGCCGACGCGCGCGTCGTTTGCCGGCCCGCGCTGCCTTCCGATACAGCGGATGTCCTTGAATTCACGCGGCGCATCTGGGACGGCCGGGACTACATTCATTGGGTCTGGGACGAGTGGCTGGCGGACCCAAAAGGCCTTCTGATCTCCGCCCAATTCGGCCCGCGCGTGATCGGCATTGCCAAGATCACGCCGGTCTTTCCGGGGCAGTGGTGGCTGCACGGCCTGCGGGTGAACCCGGATTACCACGGTCTGAAAATCGGTTCGCACCTGCATGACTACCTGGACCGGTGGTGGCTGCAGCATGGGGACGGTATGCTGCGGCTGCTGACCAGCACCCAACGCGTGCAGGTCCATCGGTTGTGCGAGCGCACCGGCTACCGGCGGGTGGGTCAGGTGACCGCATATCGCCGGTTGCTGGCGCGCGACGCCGGGGGTGCAGCCGATGGCACGATGGGAAAAGAAGCGGGGACCGCCCGCGCCCGGTTTGAGCCGGTGCTGCCGGAAATGCTGGCGGAAGCCCTGGACTTTTCCCGGGAGTGGCTGGTCCACACCGAGGGGCTGATGGACACCGGTTGGCGCTTCGTCCGGCCGGATGAGGCCAGTCTGGCGGACCGCGTGCGTCAGTCGCACCTGCACTGGTGGCGCGGCCGCGAGGGATTGATGGCTACTTGGGAAGGGGACGACGATGACGGTCCGGTGCTCGGGATCGGCTTGGCGGCGGTGCGGGATGCCTCCATGCTGGCCGCGCTGCTGCAGGACTGCGTGAGCCTTGCGGATGGCATCCCGGTGGGGGCACTTTTTTGGTTGGCGCCGGCCGAGGCCGCGGTCCAGTCCGCGCTGAAGACCGCCGGCTACGTGACGGACGAGGATTCGGGGGTCCTGTTCGAGAAGCGGCACCCATTGCGTTGAATCTTCCCCCTGCCTTTGTCCAGAGAATTGAGAAGACCTTCTCCGAGCGCGGCCAGTTGTTTCTGAAAGCTCTGCCGAACCTGCTGGAGCAGGCGGCGCAACGCTGGCAATTGGACGGCCTGCGCGTGGCAGAGCCGCTTTCGTACCATGTCATCACCTACGCCCGGCGCGGTGAAGCGGAGGTGGTGTTGAAACTGGGCGTACCGGACCGGGAACTGAGGAGCGAGATCAGGTCGCTGCGGCAGTTTGCGGGCCGGGGTGCGGTGCGCCTGCTTGAATCAGATTCCGGCCGGGGGATGCTTCTGCTCGAGCGCCTGCGCCCGGGCGGGCAGCTTGCCGGCCTGGCAGATGAGAGGCGAGCGACGCGCATCGCGGCGGAGATCATGCACACGGTGCGGCGCCCTGTGCCCGCCGAAGGGGGCTTGGTCCAGCTCTCAGATTGGCTGCAGGGACTTGAGCGCGGGCGCGGCCGACTCGAGGCAACCGATCCGCTGGACCGGGGCCTGATCGCCCACGCGCAGTCGCTTGCCAGGGATCTGATGGCCGAGAACCAGCTCCCGGCATTGATCCACGGCGATCTGCATCACTTCAACATCCTGGAGTCGGAGCGCGGCTGGTTGGCCATTGATCCCAAGGGTGTGGTCGGGCCTGCGGCCTACGAGGTGGGCCCCTTCCTTCTGAATCCCTGGGTGGTCACGGGAATCCCACGCGACGCGGCGGAACGGATGGCGGTCCGCCTGACGATCCTGGCGGAGGTGCTGGAGATGGAAAGGGAACGGGTGCGCCAGTGGGGTTTGGTGCACGCGGTGCTCTCCGCCGTGTGGTCGCTGCAGGACGACGGGAACTGGAAGCCGGCGATGGAGTGCGCCCGGATACTTGCCAGCCAGGCGATCTAGTTTTGCCACGCTGCCGACAAAGCAAAACGGCCTCCCTAGCGGGAGGCCGTTTCATGATGGCGACCGTGGCTACTTGCCCATCACGCTGAACACGACGTAGCCCAGGGCCAGGATGCCGGCGAGCATGGGGAAGAACCCCCCGGCGAACGCCGGCACAAATGCCGCCAAACCGTACCAAAGGAAGAACAAGGTCAGACACCATCCGGAAATCGTCTTCGGCATACTCATTGGAACACTCTCCTTGTCGTTGATGGGTCGCACCGCCGCCCACGCGGGCGGTCTAACTTCCTACAACCCTGAAGCCCACGGGGGGTTGCGCTGAGCGTGGTAGAATTTTTCTGCGATTCGCACACTTGCAGCCTGCCGCCCTGGCGCGGTGGGCTTTTTCTGCCGCCAGCATCCCGCAAGCACAGGGATGATCTCCGCCGAGCGCGTTGCCGAGTCCCGATTGGCAGATTGGCCCAGCCATGACCTCCCCTCCCGCTGCTGCCGAATTCACCCTGGTGCGCCGATCCACGCTGCGCACACGCGGCCCGGTGCGCTGGATATGGTCGCATGCGCGGGTGTACTGGCAGATCCTGCTGGTGATGCTGGTCGGGGCTGTGGGCAACGCCGCACTGGCGGCGGTCGTCCCGGTATTGGTGGGCAGCGCCTTCAACCGCATGCTGGCGGCCAACGCGGTCGTGGGGGGATTGATCCCGCTGGGGATCATCCTCGGCGGGTCGCAGATCGTGCGGGGCGTGCTGCAGTTCGGCCGCAACTTCGGCGCCGAGCTCGTCGCCCAGCGCATGGAGCGCGACATCCGCGATGAGATGTATCTTTCGCTGCTGGGCAAGAGCATGACCTTTCACAACCTGCAGCCGGTGGGCGACACCATGGCGCGGGCCACCAGCGACGTGCGCGAGGTCAACCTGATGTTCAGCCCCGGGTTGAACCTGGTGGTGGGATCCGGCCTGTTCATGGTGATCCCGTTGTTTGTGGTGCCGCGCTACCATCCCGCCCTGCTGCTGACCCCGGCGCTGTTTGTGATCGCGTATTTTCTCTCGCTGTGGTACTACCTCAGGCAGCTTTCGCCGGTCACCGACCAGGTGCGGCAGACCTTTGGGGCGATGAACACCCACCTGTCCGAGGCGCTGGATGGTGTGGAGATCATGAAGGGAGCGGCCCAGGAGGGGAACGAAACCGAGACGTTCATTACGAATGCGCGGCGCGTGCGTCATTTCTTTGTGCGCCAGGGTGATATCGAGGCGCGCTTCCTGCCCATGCTTTGGCTTGGCCTGGCCTTCGCCGGCGGGCTGTTCCATGCCCTGGTGCTCTTCCGGCAGGGGCTGCTCGACACGGGCGGCGTGGTGGCGTACTTCGGCCTGCTGCGGATGCTGGAATTTCCGACCTTCACCTCGTCGTTTGCCTACACCCAGATCTCCTCAGGCATCTCCGGGGCGCGCCGCATCCTGGAGCTGATCAACCGCGAAACGGACCTGGATCAGAACGCGGCCGGGCACCGGGCCGGGATGCGCGGGGAGATCGAATTCCGCAACGTAACGTTTCACTATCCGGCGGGCTCGCCCGGCTTCCCCTCGCCGGGCATGTCGGACGGACCCGGCGGCCAACCTGAGGGCGGGTCCGCGGGCCGGCAGGCCACGGGGTCCCCGGGGCGCCGCCCGGAGCCGGTGCTCCAGAATGTCTCGTTCAAAGTGCGGCCGGGACAGATCGTCGCCATCGTCGGACAGACGGGCGCCGGCAAGACGAGCCTGGTGCGGCTGATCAATCGCACCTACGATGTTGACCAGGGCCAGGTGCTGGTGGATGGCGTGGATGTGCGCGAGTGGAACCTGGCCTCCCTGCGGAGCCAGATCTCCATGATCGAGCAGGACATCTTTCTGTTTTCGCGCATGATCCGCGAGAACATCGCCTTTGGGAAGCCGGCGAGCACGCCGGCCGAGGTGCGGGCCGCTGCCCAGGCAGCACAGGCGGACGAGTTCATCGAGATCTTTGGGCAGCAGTATGAGACCGTGATCGGTGAGCGCGGCGCCATGCTTTCCGGGGGCCAGCGCCAACGCCTGGCGCTGGCGCGAGCTTTCCTGACCGATCCGCGCGTCCTGATCCTGGACGACGCCACCTCGGCGATTGACTCGGACACGGAGGACAAGATCCAGCGGGCCATCGCCAATGCGGCGCGCGGCCGCACCACCCTGCTGATCACGCACCGGCTTTCGCAGATCCGCTGGGCCGACCTGATCCTCGTGATGCGCCGGGGCGCGATTGCGGCGATCGGAACGCACGATGAGCTGTTGCGCACTTCGGAGGCCTACGGCCGGATATTCCGGGAGTAGAGGCCGGGAGCTGGGACCTCGGTCCGAGGGGCGCCTGGGGAATCCCCGGCCCCCGGTTGATCGCCCGGCCACGGCTGATGACTGACCTATGAGCTTCTTCCAGGCACTCAACCCTGAGGACTACGACCGGCAGTATTCCGACCGGCAGCTGTTGCGGCGCATTGGAGAATACTTCCGGCCGCAGACCCGGCGCCTGGCCGGCATCATGCTGCTGGTGATCGCCCTCGGGGCACTGTCGGCGGCGTGGCCGGTGATCGTCAGCTGGCTGGTGGATGTGCTGGCAACACAGCCGACGATGCGGCTGATCGCGGTGGCCGGGCTGGTGCTGGTGGTGATCGCCTTTCTGCAGTGGGGCATGAACTGGGGGCG